>DASWOE010000017.1:0-6846 GCA_036398875.1 Rhizomicrobium sp. | reverse complement strand
GCCGCGGCGATCACCGGATTCGCCGCCCTGGCGCTGGCGCCGGCCGCCTGCGCGGCGATCGCCGCCGGCTGGTTTCATGCCCGGGCGATCGCGACCTCGCCGCGCCGCGCCTGGCAAGGCGTCGCCTCTTCGCTTTGTTTCGTCGGTGCAATTTCGCTCTGTGCGGGCGCGGGCGTCGATGCCGCCATGCTTCTGTTCTGCGGTGCCGGATTGCTCGGTGCCGCTCTGGCCCTTGTGCGTTCAGAACCCGCGGTCGAACAGCACGCCGGCATCGATGTGCGCCGCGCCGGCGCGATAGGCGGCGACCGCCGGGTTTGAACGCGGCTCCGGCGCGCGCATCAGGACTTGTCCGAGGACCTGGGCGACGAATGTCGGCAGAAGGCTTTGGCCGTTCCATTCCGGGCCGCCGCGGCTTGTGCCGGACTGGGACACGCCGTGGCGCGTCCGGCCCTGTTGGCGGGTGGTCTCGCCGCGGTTTTCGCGGGCGCCGTCATCCTGTAACCGTCCGGAAGCGCTCGCATTTGCGATCCCGCGCGACATCGCCCGAGCGCGCAAGACGGGTGCGCGGGCGTCGCAGGCGAGGGTCGGCATCGGGCTCATAACGGGTCTTTAAGGCAAACCCCGCGCCGCGCCGGATCGTTCCCCCCGCCGACACAGGAATTACCAGTTTTTTAAGCCCCCAGCGGACATGATCGCCAGCAATGGGCCGAAAATCGGCCAGGGATGGTGGATGTGAGTCAGCCGCTTCAGAAGAAGCCAGCCGACGGTTTGGAGGCGCTTACGGGGGCCGAGCAAGCCGAGCGCCTGCGCTTCGCCCTGCTGGGCTCCGGCGTCGCGACCTTCGACTGGTCGATCGCGGACGACCGCATCGTCTGGGACGGTGCCGTTGACCTGCTTCCCTATCATGCCGATCCGCTGCGCCTGCCGCGCGGCGCCGCTTTCGCCGGCTGGCTGAGCCCCGAATCGCGCGCCCGCCTGATGCAGGTCATCGATTCGCGCGCCGCGCAGGATTCGCATTTCGATCTGGCGATCGAAGCCTCCTCCGCATTGGGGACGATCTGGCTCACGCTGCTGGGCCTGCGCGTGGCGCGCCCGGACGGGCGGGCGGAACGGCTGTGCGGCATGGTCCGCGTGACGACCGAAAAGCAGCGCGAGATCCAGCGCCTGACCTATCTGGCGACGCGCGACGAGCTGACCGGCCATCTCAACCGCAATTCGCTGCGCGCCGAGCTGACCCAGGCGATCGACCGGGCGCGGGCCGAGGAGCGCCATTGCGCCTTTCTCGTCGCCTCCATCGACCGCCTCGCGATGATCAATGACGGCTACGGCTTCGATGCCGGCGACGAGGTGATCGTCGCGGTGGGCGAGCGGCTGGCGCGCACCTTGCGGTCGAGCGACATCATCGGCCGCACCGCCGGCAACAAATTCGGCGTGATCCTCAGGAACTGCAACGAACGCGAGATCGGCGTGGTGGCGGAGCGGTTGCGCGCCGCGGTGCGGGGCCATGTGGTCGATACGCGCTGCGGCCAGGTCCTGGCGACCAGCTCGGTGGGGGCGGTGTGGCTTCCCACCGGCGCCGCCTCCAGCCAGGAAGCGATGCTGCGGGCCGAGGAATCGCTGGAGCGCGCGCGCAGCATGGGGCGCGACGGCTTCTTCGCCTACGAGAAATCGCCGCAGCGCGAAGGCGCGCGGCTGCGCCTGATGGCGATCTCCGACGAGATCGTCGCTGCGCTCGACGAAGACCGGCTGCTGCTCGCCTATCAGCCGATCATCCATGCCAAGGATCGCACCGTCCACAAATACGAATGCCTGCTGCGCATGCGCCGCAAGGACGGCACCATCGCCACGGCCGGCCAGTTCGTTCCCGCCGCCGAGCAGATGGGCATCGTCGGCCTGATCGACCGGCGCGCTTTGGAGATCGCGGTGGCCACGCTCGGCGCCAATCCGGATGTTCATCTCGGCGTCAACGTCTCGGGCACCGCGGCCGGCAATCCGGTCTGGCTCAACAGCTTCATCGCCTATATCCGCAGCAACGCGCAGGTCGCCTCGCGGCTCGCCGTCGAGCTCACCGAAACCGCGGCGCTGCATACGTTCGAGGAGAACGGCCAGTTCGTCTCGCAATTGCGCGAGGTGGGCTGCACCGTGGCGATCGACGATTTCGGCGCCGGCTACACCTCGTTCCGCAACCTGCAGATGCTGCACATCGACACCGTCAAGATCGACGGCGCCTATGTGAAGGGCCTGTCGGCCTCGCCGGAGAACCAGGTCTTCGTGCGCACGCTGGTCGGCCTCGCCAAGAACTTCAATCTGAAGGTCGTGGCCGAATGGGTCGAGTCGGAAGAGGATGCCCAGCTCCTCGAAGCGATGGGCGTGGACTACTTCCAGGGCTTCTTCTTCGGCGAACCCGACATCGCGCCGAGTTGGCTGAAGAAGTAAGGCGCCCCAACCATAAAGTGTCATGGCCCGCAAAAGCGGGCCATCCCGGTGACGCAGACTCCACGTTCTCGGAACCGTGCTTGGCCCAACCGGGTGGCCCGCATTCGCGGGGCATGACAAGTTGTTGAATGGCCTGCAACCAATCGAGCCCATCCGGGTGCGAACCGGATCGCCTATCGGCGTCCGGGATGATCTTGCTGGATCACTTCCGCTGGCTGAGCTCGGCGAGCTGCTTGCGCATCGCCTCGATCTCGCTCTTGAGCTCGCTGATGTCTTCCGACGGCCGGGCGCGGGGCTCGGTGCCGTTCGCCTTGGCCTCGTCCTCCGACGTCGGCCGGCGCGGCGGCCCGAAGGGCGAGAACATCGACATCGCGCGCTCGAAGATCGCCATGTTCTGGCGCGTCAGGTTCTCGATCACCTGGCCCGAGCCGCCCAGCGCCTCGGCCAGCCGGTTGCGCATCGCCTCCTGGTTCTTGGCGAAGCCGTCCATGCTCATGTCGAGATAGCCCGGCACGAAGCTCTGCAGGCTGTCGCCGTAGAAACGGATGAGCTGGCGCAGGAATTTGATCGGCAGAAGGCTCTGGCCCTTGGCCTCTTCCTCGAAGATGATCTGGGTGAGAACCGAGCGGGTGATGTCCTCGCCGGTGCGCGCGTCGCGCACCTCGAACTCGGTACCCTCCTTCACCATGTGGGAGAGATGATCGAGCGTCACATAGCTCGACGTCTGTGTATTGTAGAGTCGCCGGTTCGCGTATTTCTTGATGACGACCGGGGCCTCGGCCTTGGGGCTTTCTTCCGACACGCGTGTTTTCTCTTTGATTGGGGCGTTTCGCGCCGCTTGCCGGGCGCTCCATTGTCGTTAAACCAACAACACTGCATCCCGCCTGTCCAGTGCCATTTGAGCAGACGCAACATGGGGTTGCACTTCGTTCCCAGGCTAACCATATGAAATACAAACGTGAATTGGCGCAGTTTACCGCTGCTCGCATTCGCGGCAATTTGGGTCAAATTTGCAGCAGGCTGAAAAAGCCGGGAGGTTTTCGGTGGAAGACGTGGTCATCGTTTCGGGCGTGCGCACGCCCGTCGGCGCGTTCAACGGCGCCTTCGCCAATGTGCCGGCGCACGATCTGGGCAAGGTCGTGATCAAGGCGGCGCTGGAGCGCGCCGGCGTCAAACCCGAAGACGTGTCGGAGGTCATCCTGGGCCAGGTGCTGACCGCGGCCCAGGGCCAGAACCCGGCGCGCCAGGCCTCGATCCATGCCGGCGTTCCGGTCGAGACGCCCGCCTGGGAGGTGAACATGGTGTGCGGCTCGGGCCTGCGCGCGGTGGCGCTCGGCGCCCAGGCGATCGCGCAGGGCGACTCGGCGATCGTCGTCGCGGGCGGCCAGGAATCGATGAGCCAGTCGGTCCACGGCGCCTATCTGCGCGCCGGCCAGAAGATGGGCAATCTCGATTTCATCGACACCATGATCAGGGACGGGCTGTGGGACGCCTTCAACGGCTATCACATGGGCGTCACGGCCGAGAACGTGGCGCAGCAATGGCAGATCACGCGCGAGCAGCAGGACCGCTTCGCCGTCGCCTCGCAGCACAAGGCCGAGGCCGCCAGGAAGGCCGGCCGCTTCAAGGACGAGATCGCGCCGGTCACGGTGAAGGAGCGCAAGGGCGAGAAGATCGTCGACACCGACGAATATATCCGCGACGGCGCCACGCTGGAGGCGATGGCGGCCTTGAAGCCCGCCTTCCAGAAGGACGGCACGGTGACCGCGGCGAACGCGTCCGGCATCAATGACGGCGCCGCCGCGCTGGTGCTGATGAGCGCGTCCGAAGCCAGGAAGCGCGGGCTGACGCCGCTGGCGACGATCAAATCCTGGGCCCAGGCCGGCGTCGATCCCAAGGTGATGGGCTCGGGGCCCATTCCCGCCTCGCGCAAGGCGCTGGAGAAGGCCGGCTGGAAGGCGTCCGACCTCGATCTCATCGAAGCCAACGAGGCCTTCGCGGCGCAGGCCTGCGCGGTGAACAAGGACATGGGCTGGGACATTTCGAAGGTGAACGTGAACGGCGGCGCCATCGCCATCGGCCATCCGATCGGCGCCTCGGGCGCGCGCGTCCTGGTGACCTTGCTGCATGAGATGCAGCGCCGCGACGCGCACAAAGGCCTCGCCACGCTCTGCATCGGCGGCGGCATGGGCATCGCGATGTGCGTCGAGCGCTAGCGAGACGCACCGCGGAGGACGGTGCGTCGAGCGCCGGCGGGCCGCGCCAAAGGTCGGTATGCGTGGAACGGCGGAGTCGCGAATCCGGCGAGTCCACATGAAGATGTCGTGGTCCGCGAATGCGGCCACGGCGGTGACGTCTGCTCCGCCGGCGTCGCTTCGACCGGGTCCGCCGCGTTCGCGGGGGGACGAGGTCGGCTTGCATCGGTTGAATGGAAAGCAATGGGCGCCCATATTGCTTGGCACGGCGACGTCCGCCAGGATCGGCGCTGTCGGTTGAACGGCGCGGTGGCGCGCCGCCGGATTTTTCATTTTCGCGGTTCAATTCCGCACGAAAATGACGGGTCAGCCTGCCGCGGCGCCAGTTTGTTGCGCGTCCCTTTCATTCCGGCTATGTGCTAGACAAGCGAAAAATCCAACGGGCTGACGGGAACGGCGACATGGCAAGGGTGGCAATCGTTACGGGCGGAACGCGCGGCATCGGCGAGGCGATCTCCATCGCGCTTCAGAACGCCGGCTACAAGGTCGCGGCGGTCTATGCCGGCAATGACGAGCGGGCCAAGGCCTTCGGCGAGCGCACCGGAATCGCGGCCTACAAATTCGACGTCGCCGACTTCGAGGCCGTCCAGGCCGCGATGAAACAGATCGAGGCCGATCTCGGCCCGGTCGAGATCATCGTCAACAATGCCGGCATCACCCGCGACGCCACGATGAAGAAGATGAGCCGCGCCGGCTGGGACGAGGTCGTCGATACCAATCTCGGCGGCTGCTTCAACATGTGCAAGGCGGCGTGGGACGGCATGCTGGCGCGCGGCTTCGGGCGCGTCGTCAATATCGGCTCGATCAACGGCCAGGCCGGCCAGTACGGCCAGGTCAACTACGCCGCCGCCAAGTCCGGCATCCACGGCTTCACCAAGGCGCTCAGCCAGGAAGGCGCCGCCAAGGGCATCACCGTCAACGCCATCGCGCCGGGCTATATCGACACCGACATGGTCGCCGCCGTGCCGCCCAACGTGCTGGAGAAGATCGTCGCCAAGATCCCGGTCGGCCGCCTCGGCAAGGCGGAGGAGATCGCGCGCGGCGTGCTCTTCCTCGTCGCCGACGATGCCGGTTTCGTCACCGGCTCGACCATGTCGATCAACGGCGGCCAGCATATGTATTGAGGCGGCGCTCTGCGGCGCTCCGATGACACTATCGCTCGCCGTCGAGACGCTCGCCGCCATCCGCGGCCCGCGCGTGCTGTTCCGCGATCTGAGCTTCCGCGTCCCGGCCGGGCAGGTGCTCAGCCTCGAAGGTCCCAATGGCGCCGGCAAGACGACGCTGCTGCGCATGCTGGCCGGTTTCCTCGCGCCCGCCGCCGGCACGATTGCGCTGGGCGCCGCCACCGGAGCGGAAGAGCGCGGCCGGCTCGTCGGCTGGCTCGGCCATCACGACGCCGCCAAGCCGCAGCTCAGCCCGCGCGAGGTGCTCGGCTTCTTCGCAGCGCTCTATCGCGTGGAAGCCGATATCGCCTCGGCGCTCGACGCGGCCGGCCTCGCGCCCATCGCCGATCTTCCCTGCCAGTATCTTTCCGCCGGACAGAAGAAGCGCCTGGCGCTGGCGCGGCTGACGCTGTCGCGGCGTCCGCTGTGGCTGCTCGACGAGCCGTTGTCGGCGCTGGACGCGCAGGGGCGCTCGCTGGCCGTTTCGCTGCTCGAAGATCATGTGCGCGGCGGCGGCATCGTGGTCGCCGCGACGCATGAGCGGCTCGGGATCGCCTGCGAGCGGCTGGTGCTGGGAGACAAGACGTGAGGGATGTATGCCGCGATAACCTCTCCCGCTCGCGGGAGAGGTCGAACGACGCGAAGCGGCGTTCGGGTGAGGGCATGTCCGCACGCGCGTTGCCCTCGCCCGGAAATGCTTCGCATTTCCGGTCTCTCCCGCAAGCGGGAGAGGTTAGGCCTATCCCATGACCGCTTTCGCCGCCCTTCTCACGCGCGACATCCGCCTCGCCGTGCGCGCCGGCGGCAGCGCGGCGCTGGCGCTGGCGTTCTTCGCCGCGGTCGCGACGCTGGTGCCGCTCGGCGTCGGCGCGGATCTGCGGCTGCTGGCGCGCATCGCCGCCGGGGTGCTCTGGGTCGCCGCCATCCTCGCCGCGCTGCTCTCGCTCGACCGGCTGTTCCAGGCCGATTTCGAGGACGGCTCGCTCGACCTC
>DASWOE010000016.1:0-5324 GCA_036398875.1 Rhizomicrobium sp. | reverse complement strand
GCGCGGCACAAAAGCTTCCTGCCGCAGAGTCTTCTGCAGGCCGTGCATCTCACCAAGGACGCGCTGTTCATCCGCCATGAGCGCGAAAAGGTGAAGGCCGTCGTGGCGCAGATGGCGCTGTGGGGGCGCGAGCATCTGGCGAATGCGCGGGCGCTGCGCGCGGGCCGCGCCGAACTGCCGGCCTATCTTCCCGCCGCGCTGGTGCCGCTATTCCTCGGCCGCGCGACGCGTCGCGGCTTCGATCCGCTTCTGCGCGCCCCGGACGTCCCGGTCCACCGCCGGCAGATGCGCCTGCTCGCCGCCGCGCTGCGGCGCCGTATCTGACTATTCGGCCGCGACCCGGGGCGCGTTCAGCCAGGCCTCCAGATCGGCCAGGGCGCGATGCGACTGCGCCCGCTTGCGGTCCTTGCCTTTGGTCTTCGGCGGCGGTTCCGGGAACAGCCCGAAATTGACGTTCATCGGCTGGAACGTCTTCGCATCGGCGCCGCCGGTGATGTGGCGCAGCAGGGCGCCCAGCGCCGTCGTGTCCGGCGGCGGCGCGGCCTCGCGTCCCAGCAGCTCGGCGGCGGCAAAGCGGCCCGCGAGCAGGCCGATGGCGGCGCTTTCGACATAGCCCTCGACCCCCGTCACCTGTCCGGCGAAGCGCAGCGACGGGCGCGGCTTCAGGCGAAGCTGCGCATCCAGCAGGCGCGGCGAATTGATGAAGGTGTTGCGGTGCAGCCCGCCCAGCCGCGCGAAATTCGCGTTCTGAAGGCCCGGGATCGTGCGGAAGATGCGCGCCTGCTCGCCATGCTTCAGCTTGGTCTGGAAGCCCACCATGTTCCACAGCGTGCCGAGCGCGTTGTCCTGGCGCAGCTGGACGACGGCGTGGGGCCGTTCGCTCTTGCGCGGATCCTGCAGGCCGACCGGCTTCATCGGTCCGAAGCGCAGCGTCTGCGGCCCCCGCGACGCCATGACCTCGATCGGCAGGCAGCCCTCGAAATAGGGCGTCGAGGTTTCCCATTCCTTGAAATCGGTCTTCCCGCCGGCCAGCAGGGCGGCGATGAAGGCCTCGTATTCCTCGCGGTTCAGCGGACAATTGACGTAATCCGCGCCGTCTCCCTTATCGTAGCGCGACTGCATCCAGCAGATGCCGAAGTCGATGCTGTCCCTGGTCACGATCGGCGCGATGGCGTCGAAGAAGGCCAGCGACTCCTCGCCCGTCAGCGCGCGCACGGCCTCGGCCAGCGCCGGCGAGGTGAGGGGCCCGGTCGCGATGATCGTCGAACGCCATGTCTCGGGCGGCAGGCCGGCGACCTCCTCCCGCACGATCTGGACGCCGCGATGGCCCGCCAGCATGCGCGTGACCGCTTGCGAGAACGGTACGCGGTCCACCGCCAGCGCCCCGCCGGCGGGCAGGCGGTGTGCATCGGCGCTGCGCATGATCAGCGAACCGGCGCGGCGCATCTCCTCGTGCAGCAGCCCGACCGCATTGTTCTGCGGATCGTCGGAGCGGAAGGAGTTGGAACAGACCAGTTCGGCCAGGCCGTCCGTGATGTGTGCCTCGGTGCCGCGCACCGGCCGCATCTCGTGCAGCACGACCGGGACGCCGGCCTCCGCCGCCTGCCACGCGGCCTCGCTGCCGGCCAGCCCGCCGCCGACGATATGAAGAGGTTCGGTCATGACGCTCCCGATAGCATCTGCGCGGGATGTTGCGAAATGCCCGATCCCGGGTCGATACGCCATGAAGAAGAAATCCGGTCCCAAGCGCCGCGCCACCCTGACCATCAAATTCGAGGGCTTGCGTTACGAAAATCCGCTCGCGTCCTAACCCCAGATCGGCGGCTTGCGGTCGATCCAGGGCTGCGCCTGTTCCAGCTGCGCCGCCAGCCGGAACAAGGTCGCCTCGTCGCCATAGCGGCCGCTGAACATCATGGCGAGCGGCAAGAGGTCGCCCGACAGTCCCATCGGCACCGACATCGCCGGCTGTCCGGTGAGGTTGGCGATGGGCGTCAGCCCGAAGGTCTGGCCCTGGCGGCGGTTGAACTCGCGGGCGCGGACAGTCATCGGATCGAGGAAGCCGAGCGGCGGCGGCGGCGTGAGCTGGATCGGCTGCAGCAGGACGTCGAAATCGCGGTACAGCGACAGGATTTCGCGGCCGATCAGCCGGATCGTCTGCAGGCCCCAGGCGACATCCTTGGGCGCCATCTCCTTCGCGGCGCGATAGCCGACCAGCGCCAGCCATTCGAGCGTCGAAATGTCGAGCGGGCGCTGCATCTTCTCCGCCCATTCCTCATAGCCGCTGATCGCCATCGCGCCCGACACAAAGCCCTGTGCCTTGTAGAGCTTGCGCAGATTGGCCTCCAGCTTCGGCAGCGCGATCATGGTGTGGCCGAGCTCGCCGAGCAGCGCGACCGTTTTCTCGAACGTCGCCTGCACGTCGGGATGCAGCGGCGTTTCCTGAATGGTCTGCGCGCAATAGGCGATGCGCAGCCGGCCGGGCGGCGTTGCGATCTCGTCCGCATAGGGCCGCGTCTTCGGTGCCGGCGCATAGGGCGCGTCGGCCTCGGGATAGCCGGTCCAATCGAGCATCGCCGCGCTGTCGCGCACCGAGCGCGTCACGACGTGATCGACGATCAGGCCGTGGGCGCGGCCGCGGTCGTCCGGCCCGCCGGGATTGCGGCTCTGGGTCGGCTTCATGCCGAACAGGCCGCATTGCGCGGCCGGAATGCGGATCGAGCCGAGACCGTCGGACGCATGCGCCATCGGCACGATGCCGGCCGCGACCGCCGCCGCCGCGCCGCCCGACGAGCCGCCGGTCGAATGGTTCGGATTCCACGGATTGCGGCAATTGCCGAGGAAACGCCCCTCGGTCGTGCCGGGAATGCCGAATTCCGGCGTATTGGTCTTGCCGGCCAGCACCATGCCGGCGGAACGGTAGCGCTTGGTCAGTTCGGCGTCGCGCGGCGAGACATAGCCGGCCAACAAGGCCGAGCCATTGGTCATCGGCCAGCCGGCGACCTCCATGCCGATGTCCTTGATGAGGAACGGCACGCCCTTGAACGGTCCGTCGGGCAACTTCGCTGCCGCGACCCTACGCGCTTCGTCATAGGCCTTGTGGACGACGGCGTTCAGCGTCGGATTGTGCTTTTCGATCCGCGCGATGGCTTCTTCGAGAAGCTCGCTCGGCGCCACCTCGCCCTTGCGCACGAGATGCGCGAGCCCCACGCCGTCGAAGTCGGAATATTCCGCGAAAGCCATGATCAGGTCCTCAATTGTGCATAGCGATGCGCCCAGGGCTGGGCACGTTCCAGCTCCGCCGCCAGTTTCAGCAGCGTCATCTCGCCGCCCGCGCGCGCGGTGAACTGCACCCCCAGCGGCAGTCCCTCCTTGCTCCAGTTGAGCGGCAGGTTGATGCCCGGCGTCCCCGTGGCGTTCTGCATGGAGGTGAACGGTACATAGCCGAAATTGGGCGCGAAGCCCTTGCGCACGTCGGTCTCGTCGATGTCGATCGTGCCGAGTTTCATCGGCGGGCGTCCGAGCGTCGCGGTCAGCCACACGTCATGCGTCTCGTGCCATGCCGCGATCTGCCGGCCGGCGCGCATCATCGTCTGCCGCGCCTCGGTCAATTGGACCGCGGTGACCGGCTTGCCCATCTCGTACAGGCCGAGCGTCAAACCCTCCACGACGTCCAGCGACGGCGCGATACCGGTCTGCCGCTCCAGCAGCGTGAGCGCATAGGCGACATTGGCGGACCAGATGGCGGAAAAGGCGTTGACGAGGCCGCCGGCGTCGATCGGCGGATCGGCCTCTTCGACGCTGTGGCCGAGGCTCTCGCAAAGCTTGGCGGTGTTCTTCACCGCGGCCGTCACCTCGGGGTCGTGCGCGGTTCCGTTCATCATCCGGGTGCTGACGGCGATGCGCAGCCGCTTCGGCTTGCGCCGGATGCCGTCGAGATAGGAGCCCTCCGGCGGCGGCGCGAAATAGGGATCGCCATAGTCGATGCCGCCGAGCGCATCGAGCGCGGCGGCGGTGTCGCGCACACTTTTCGTCACCACCCCGTCGATCGAGAGGCCGCTGGTGGCATCGGCCGTTTCGGGCCCCTGGCTGACGCGGCCGCGCGTCGCCTTCAGTCCGACCAGGCCGCAGGCCGCGGCCGGAATGCGGATCGAGCCGCCGCCGTCCGTCGCATGCGCGATCGGAACGATCCCGGCCGCCACCGCCGCCGCCGAGCCTCCGGACGAGCCGCCGGTCGAATGCGCCGGATTCCAGGGATTGCGGGCCGGCCCGTAGAGCTTGCTCTCCGTCGTCGGCAGGATTCCGAATTCCGGCACATTTGTCTTGCCGAGCGGAATGAGACCGGCGGCCTTGAACCGCGTGACCGTCGTCGATTCGAACTGCGCCGGATGGGCGGGCACGTAGCGCGATCCGGACCGCGTCGGCCAACCGACGACATTGGCCCGCATGTCTTTGAGCAGCATCGGCACGCCGCCGAACGGGGCGGCCGGCGGCTTGCGCCCGGCAGCGGTGCGCGCGCCCTCATGATCGGCGAAGACGATGGCGTTGAGCACAGGGTTCACCGCCTCCGCGCGCGCGATCGCGGCTTCCATCGCCTCGGACGGTTTGATCTTTTTCGCCTTTACAAGCGCGGCCAGGCCCAGCGCGTCGAAGGACGCATATTGCGCAAAACTCATCGTGATCCTCGGGCCGCCCGCGGCAAACCTATACGACGCGTCGCGAATATGTCACGGCTCGCTTCGCGGCGGCGCAACATTCCGATACGTCAATTGCCGCGGCGAAGACCGCGCCCTAGTATGACGCCGGTCGGGTGGGGGGAAACATGAAGATACCGTTCGAGCGCACCATTTCATCGGCGTATCGCTTCGCGTTTTCGAATCTGCTGTCCGTCATCGGCATCGGGTGGTTTCCCTATCTGCTGACGGCGGCAATCGTCGGTGCCGCCTTGTATTGTCTTGGTCCGCAAATCATCGTCTTCATCGAGGCCGCCCGGCCGGAACACAAGCCTGATCCGGCACAAATCATGACGACGCTCCGCGCGATAGGCGCGCTGTATGCGATCGTCCTTCCGGTCGTGCTGCTGGTTTCGGCGATGGTGACGGTCGGCATGGTGCGAAAGGCGCTCGGACTGCATCCCGGTCCGGTGTTTTTTTTCTTTTCGCTCGGCAGTCAGGTCTGGCGGCTGATCGGGGGTTATATCCTGATCGCGCTTCTGTTTTACGGACTTGTGATCGTCTTCACCTTCGCCATAGCGGCGATCTGGTTCGCGCTCGATCATTACGCGCGGCCGGCCGAATGGCCGGTGGCGGTCGTCCTGGGCATGGCAG
>DASWOE010000015.1:0-9563 GCA_036398875.1 Rhizomicrobium sp. | reverse complement strand
CCGCGCGGCTGGCGAACGATTCCGATCTTGTGTTCGACCGGGCGCTGGCGGCGCGGCGGGCCGGCGACAATGCGGCGGCGTCGGCGCTGCTGCGGCGCGACGGCCTGAAGGATTTCATCGCGGCGCATCCGGGGCGCTGGTGGAGCGAGGCCAATCTGGTTGTGCGCGGGCTGATCGGCAGCGGCGCCTATCGCGACGCCTATGGCGCGATCGCCGACAGCGGGCTTTCCAGCGGCACCGAGTTCTCCGAATCCGAATTCCTCGCCGGCTGGATCGCGCTGCGCCGGCTGAACAGCCCGGCCAAGGCGATGGTGCATTTCAAGAAGCTGGAGGCCGGCGTGTCGCGGCCGATCAGCCTGGCGCGGGCGCGCTATTGGAAAGGCCGCTGCTACGAGGCGCTGGGCAACACGGCCGACGCCTACACGCAATACAAGCTGGCGGCGCAGGCGCCCGAAAGCTTCTACGGCCAGGTCGCGCTGGCGCGCATCGACGCGACGCCTGTGCTGCACCTGAACGAGGCCGCGACGGATGCGCGCGACGGCGCCGCCGACGCCGAGAAGGACGACCTGATGCACGCCATCCGCGTGCTCGCCGATCTCGGCCAGGTGAATTTCGTCCGCATCTTCGCGCTGCGCGAGGGGGAACTTCACGGCGAGCCCAGGCGGATCAAATATCTGGCGCAGACGCTGACCGAGCTCGGCTTCCGCGACGCGGCGGTGCGGGTGGCCAAGACCGCGAGCTATGCCGGCACGACCTTCCTCGCCTACACCCATCCCCTGATCGCACTGCCGGCCTATCCCGGCCCCGGCACGGCGCCCGAGCCCGCCCTGGTGCTCGGCCTGATCCGCCAGGAGACCGAGTTCGATCACAGCGCGGTCAGCCGCGCCGGCGCCAAGGGCCTGATGCCGATGATGCCGGCCTCGGCCCGCGCAGCCGCGGCGCGGTCGGGCCTCGCCTTCCGGCCGAACGACCTCCTCGATCCGAGCTACAGCATCCAGCTGGGCATGAGCGAGTTCGCCGGCGATGTGAGCGATTTCGGCGGCTCGCTGGTGCTCGCCATCGCCGCCTACAATGCGGGGCCGGGCAACGCCAAGAAATGGATCGCGGCGAACGGCGACCCGCGCAGCGCGACGACCGATCCGATCGACTGGATTGAGACGATCCCGTTCAGCGAGACGCGGAACTATGTGATGCGGGTGCTGGAGAATTCGCAGATCTACCGGAGCCGGCTGGCGGGCCGCGATCTGCAGACGCGGATCTTGCAGGACCTCTACGCGCCCAACGCGCCGGCGGTGACGGTGCTTTCGGCGTATCCGCAGTAGGAATCGCGCGGAGCCGCGAAGGACGCGGCGGATCGAGTTCGACTCCGCGGGCGCCGCGCGTCGTTGGCGGGCGATCAGGCGGACAGGCTCAGCGGAAGATCGACAGCCATTCGCGGGCGAGGCGCTGGGCCTCGGCGATCTGGCCGGTGTTCATCTCTTTCGCGATGGACGCCCGCCAGGACTTGGCCTCGTCGCTGCCGCGCAGGGCGGCCAGGTTGAACCATTTGTGAGCGGAGACGAAGTCCACATCGACCCCCTGCCCCGTCGAATAGGCCAGCCCCAGATTGTACATCGCGTCCGGACGGCCGCTTTTGGCGTCGGTCTCGAACTGCGCCAGGGCATCGATATCGATGCACGCCATGACACGTCTCTCCTCAGTGCACGGGAAACCCCTTTCGCACGCAGGGGATCGTCACTCATCAGAGCCTAAGGCACGGTTAACGGGGTTAACCCTGATCTTCGTATACGGTTAACTTCTTAGGGGCCGGCATGGGCGCTCTTGTGGCGAAGCCGAATCCGACAAGTCCGCCGCGCCCGTGCTTCGCGGCCGCCGCTCCCGCCCGGGCGCGATCGACGCGTTCGAACGCGAGCAGCCATGAAGACCAAACCGTCGGAGTTTTCGGCCGCGGCGAACGGAGTCGCGCGTTCGCGATCGTCAAACGCGTGTTGCCGATCGGCGCACCGGGATGGGAGGACTTGGCGGGACTGTCGCTCGCCGCGCGGCGGCACGCGGTCCGAGGTGCCGCGGCCAAAAAAACTTGGCCGCGGCACCATTGCGATGCTGACGCACCGGGTGGCCGCGGCCAAAACGTTGATCGCACGCCGCGCAAAGAGCGCGGCGGCGAACAGGTTACTTCTTCTTCTTCGCCTTCTTGACCTTCTTCTTGGCGACTTTCTTCTTCTTTGCCTTCGGCATGAGATATGACTCCTCTAACGTTTCGTCCGGGAGAGATGATTCGCATCACCCCCCAAAACGCCAACACTATGAATGGGTTGCATTTTCAATTGCAATACGGACGGCCGTCGCCTGAATCGCATGATTCACGCAAAGTTCACAAAACCCCCGGTTTCATTGATCCATATTGATCGATCCGTGTACGGACGTTTTGCCGGCGATTTCGGCCGCGTCAAGCCCGAAAACGCGAATTTGTGCGAATCACCACGAAAGCGCGAATTGATTCGCGGCTCGACCGCGACGGGATTCGGCGCGGATCGCGCGAATTTGCGTCGAAGAAGATGCCGGTTCCGGCGATCCGCGAACCGAAAACCCGTATCGTCCCGCGCCGTCGCGCCGCGCGCGGCGCCGTCCGGCCGGATTCGCCCTGAAAGCAATCGACTCTAGTCGGGCAATCCGAGGCGCTGCTTGAGGATCGCGTTGACGGCTTGCGGGTTAGCCTTGCCGCCGGTCTGCTTCATAACCAGGCCGAAGAACCACGACGCCATCTTCGGCTTCGCCTTGACCTCTTCGACCTTGTCGGGGTTCGCGGCGATGACGGCATCGACCGCCGCTTCTATCGCAGAGGTATCGGTGACATGTTTGAGTCCCCGCGCATCGACGATCTGAGCCGGATCGCCGCCCTCGCTCCACACGATGTCGAGCAGATCCTTGGCGATCTTGCCGGAGATGGTGTCGGCCGCGACCATCCCGACGATGGCGGCATTGGCCTTCGCCGAGACCGGGCCGTCCTCGATTGCCAGCCCCGCCTTGTTGAGCCGGCCGAAATATTCGTTGTTCAGCCAGTTGGCGGCGGCCTTGGGCTCGACGCCTTCGCCGATCATGGCCTCGAAATAGTCGGCCGACTCTTTCTCGGCCACCAGGACCGAGGCGTCGTAGGGCGAAAGCCCCGCCGCGATGAAGCGCGCCTTCTTGGCGTCGGGCAGTTCGGGCAGCGAGGCGGCGATGCCATCGACCCAGGCCCGGTCGAGCACCAGCGGCAACAGGTCGGGGTCGGGGAAATAGCGGTAGTCGTGCGCCTCTTCCTTGGAGCGCATCGCGCGGGTCTCGCCGGCGCGCGAATCGTAGAGCCGCGTCTCCTGCACGATCCTGCCGCCGTCTTCGAGGATGTCGATCTGGCGCCGCGCCTCGTATTCGACCGCCTGGGAAATGAACCTGATCGAGTTGACGTTCTTGATCTCGCAGCGCGTGCCCAGATGCTTGAAGTCTCCGGTGGCGCGGAACTTGTCATAGCCGCCGACGCGGCAGACCGAGACGTTCACGTCGGCGCGCATGGAGCCTTCCTCCATGTTTCCGTCGCAGGTGCCCAGATAGCGCACGATGGCGCGCAGTTTTTTCAGGAACGCCGCCGCCTCGTCGGAGGAGCGCATATGCGGCTTGGACACGATCTCCATCAGCGCGACGCCGGCGCGGTTGAGATCGACATAGGAATGGTCGGGATGCTGGTCGTGCAGGCTCTTGCCGGCATCCTGCTCCATGTGCAGGCGCTCGATCCCGACGGGGATGGCCGCGCCGTCCTTCATGTCGAGCAGGATCTCGCCCTCGCCGACGATGGGGCTCTTGTACTGGCTGATCTGATAGCCGGCCGGCAGGTCGGGATAGAAATAGTTCTTGCGGTCGAACACGCTGGTCAGGTTGATCTGCGCTTTCAGGCCGAGGCCGGTGCGCACCGCCTGCTCGACGCATTTTCGGTTGATCACCGGCAGCATGCCCGGCATGCCGGCGTCGATGAAGCTGACCTGGCTGTTGGGCTCGGCGCCGAAGGCGGTGGCGGCGCCGGAGAACAGTTTGGATTCCGACAGGATCTGGGCGTGCACTTCCATGCCGATGACGACTTCCCAGTCGCCGGTCGTGCCTTTGAAGAGTTTCGCGGGACGCGCGTTCATGCCGCCCTCCACCATTTGGCCGGCTTGGCGGCGAAACGGGATTCGGTCTCGATCACCTGCGCGGCGCGGAACAGCGTGGCCTCGTCGAACGCCTTGCCGATGAACTGCAGGCCGAGCGGCAGGCCGCTCATATCCAGCCCGGCCGGCACCGCGATGGCCGGAAGGCCGGCGAGATTGACGGTCACGGTGAAGACGTCGTTCAGGTACATCGAGATCGGATCGGAGGTCTGCTCGTCGATGCCGAAGGCCGGACCGGGCGTCGCGGGCGTCAGCAGGACGTCGCATCTTTCGAAGGCGGCGTCGAAGTCGCGCTTGATCAGGGTGCGCAGCTTCTGGGCGCGGGCGTAATAGGCGTCGTAATAGCCGCTCGACAGCACATAGGTGCCGATCAGGATGCGGCGCTGGACTTCCTTCCCGAAGCCCTCGGCCCGGCTCTTTTCATACAGATCGGTGATGTCGTGGGCGCCCTTGGCCCGGTGGCCGAAGCGCACCCCGTCATAGCGGGCGAGGTTCGAGGAGGCTTCCGCCGGCGCCACTATATAATAAGTGGGAAGCGCGTATCTGGTGTGCGGAAGCGACACCTCCACGATCTCGGCGCCCTGGGCCTTCAGCCAGCCGGCCCCCTTCACCCAGAGGTCGTCGATCTCGGGCGGCATGTTGGCGATGCGGTATTCCTTGGGAATGCCGACCCGCAGGCCCTTGATCCCGCCGGCCAGGGCCGCCTCGTAGTCCGGGATCGGCGCGTCGATGCTGGTGGAATCCTTGGGATCCACGCTCGCCATGTGCTTCAGGAGGATCGCGGCGTCGCGCACCGTGCGGGTCATCGGACCGGCCTGGTCGAGCGAGGAGGCGAAGGCGACGATGCCGAAGCGCGAGCAGCGGCCATAGGTCGGCTTGATGCCGACCGTGCCGGTGACGGCGGCGGGCTGGCGGATCGAGCCGCCGGTGTCGGTGCCGGTGGCGGCGAGGCAGAGATGGCCGGCGACCGCCGCGGCCGAGCCGCCCGAGGAGCCGCCGGGCACCAGGTTCCGGTTGGAGTTGCGCGCGCGCCAGGGATTGAAGACGGGGCCGAAATGGCTGGTCTCGTTGGACGAGCCCATGGCGAACTCGTCCATATTGGTCTTGCCCAGCATCACCGCGCCGGCATCCCACAGGTTCTGCGAGACGGTGGATTCATAGGGCGGCACGAAGCTGGAGAGGATGTTGCTGCCGGCCGTGGTGCGCACGCCCTTGGTGCAGAACAGGTCCTTGATCGCGAGCGGCAGGCCTTCGAGCGGGCGCGCCTCGCCCTTGGCGATGCGCATATCGGAGATCGCCGCCATCTCCAGCGCCTTCTCCGGCGTCTCGGTGATGAAGGCGTTGAGCGGCCGCGCATCGGCGACCGCCTTGACGAAGGCCTGCGTCAATTCCCTGGAGGATACGCGCCCGGCCCGCAATTCGTCGCGCGCATCGGCCAAAGTGAGATCGGTCAATTCGCTCATGCCGCGGACTGCTCGCGGTCCGCGAGCGCCTTCTGATAAAAGACGGACCACACGCTGTCGGGGTAGTCCAGGACCGCGCCGCAGCGGGCGAAGCCGCCGCGCTCATAGACGCGCCAGGCGGCGGGATGGCGGTCGCCGGTTTCGAGCACCAGCCGGGCGAGGCCTTCGCGCCGCGCCAGCGCCTCGATCTCGCCCAGGATGCGTCCGCCGATGCCGCGGCCCTGCACCTCGGGCAGCGTGTACATCCGCTTCACTTCGCCGGTGCCGCCGCCATGGCGCTTGAGGGCGCCGCAGGCCACGGCGCGGCCGGCCTCGCGCGCGACGAACAGCGTGGTCGACGGCTCCGCCATCTGCTCGACGGTCATGTGATAGCAGTGCTCCGGCGGGGTGAGCGCCAGCAGCGTCTCGTTCAGCGCCGCGATCAGGACGCGGACTTCGTCCTGCAGCGGGCTTTCGATCGCGATCGCGACGGCCATCACTCGACCACCTTGGGCACGACGAAGAAGTGATCCTCGCCGTCCGGCGCGTTGGCCATCAGCGCGGCCGCCTGGCCGCCCTCGGTGACGACGTCGTCGCGCATCTTGAGCGTCTGCTCGACCACGCTGGTCAGCGGCGGCACGCCGGCGACATCGACCTCGTTCAGCTGCGCGACCCATTGGAAGATGCCGTTCAGCTCCTCGGCCATGGGGGCGAGGCGCGCCTCGTCCAAGGCGAGGCGGGAGAGCTTGGCGATACGGCGGACGGTGTCCTTGTCCACGGACATGGGCAGGCCTATAGGCTGTTGAAATCGAACGGTCTTGCTAGCAACCGGGGGCGGGGCTGGCAAGGATCGTCAAGGCCGCAACGGGTGCCTCATGCCGCTCGGAATCACCGGAATAGATCATGTGCAGATCGCGGTGCCACGGGCGCTGGAGGCCGCGTGCCTGGAATTCTATCGCGCCTTGTTCGGCTTTCCGGAGATCTCCAAGCCGCAAGCGCTGCGCGCCCGCGGCGGGGCGTGGTTCCAGGTCGGCGCGATCCAGATGCATATCGGGGTCGATCCGGATTCATCTGATGGCGGGCTTCCGCCCGCGGGGGCAAGCCCAACCAGCAAGCGGCATATCTGCTTCCTGACCGACGACCTGGCCGCGGCCAAGGCGGCGGCGCTCGCCCATGGCGCGGCGATCGAGGGCGAAGGCATGGCGGAGGGCCTGGCGCGATTCTTCCTCCGCGATCCGGCCGGCAACCGGATCGAGATCGGGCAAAGGTGATCCTCTCCATCGAAGCGCTGAAACCTTCCCTGCCCGCGCGGGCGCGGCTGATCGGGCTGGACCTGGGCGAGAAGACCATCGGCATTGCGCTGTCCGACCTGCTGCTGACCGTGGCGACGCCGATGCAGACCCTGAAGCGCGGCAAGTTCTCGGCCGACGCGGCGAAGATCGAGGCGCTCGCGGCGGAGCACGGCGCCGGCGGGCTGGTGGTCGGCCTGCCGCTCAACATGGACGGCAGCGACGGGCCGAGCGCGCAGTCGGCGCGGGCCTTCGCCCGCAATTTCGCCGCGCGGTCGCCGGCCTTGCCGATCCTGCTTTGGGACGAGCGGCTCTCGACCGCGGCGGTGACCCGCACGCTGATCGATGCGGATGCCTCGCGGGCGCGGCGCGGCCAGGTGGTGGACAAGATGGCTGCGGCTTACATCCTGCAGGGGGTGCTGGAGCGGCTGCGGCGGATTTGAACCGTTCCACCCCCGACAAGATCGTCATGCCCGGCCTTGTGCCGACATCCATGATCTCGATCGCCAGGGTGTTCATGGGTGGCCTCCACGACGGCAGCCGTGACGATCGGGGCAAAATGCGGCCGCCGTTCTTCGGCAGTTCACCGGCCTTCCACAACAAAATCGGCCGCGGATCGCGCCCACTTGCCCTCTCCGCGCCGCTTTCCTATACACCACGCTTTGATGACACCGGCCGCCGCCGATCCGATCCTGAACTCCAGCCACCTGCTTGGCATCGAAGGGCTTTCGGTGGCGGAGATCGGCGCCCTGCTCGACCTCGCCGACACCTATGTCGCGCTCAATCGCGGCGCCACCAAGAAGACGGACCTGCTCAAGGGCCGCACCCTGATCAACCTGTTCTTCGAAGCCTCGACCCGCACCCAAAGCTCGTTCGAGCTGGCGGGCAAAAGGCTCGGTGCCGACGTCATGAACATGAGCGTCAAGACCTCGTCGGTGTCGAAGGGCGAGACCCTGATCGACACCGCCACGACGCTGAACGCCATGCGCCCCGACATGCTGGTGGTGCGCCATCAGGACAGCGGCGCCGCCGAGCTGCTGGCCGCCAAGCTCGATTGCTGCGTCGTCAATGCCGGCGACGGCAGCCATGAACATCCCACCCAAGCGCTGCTCGATGCGCTCACCATCCGGCGGCGGCGCGGGTCGTTCGAAGGATTGATCGTGGCGATCTGCGGCGACGTGCTGCACAGCCGTGTCGCGCGCTCCAACATCCATCTGCTGCTCAAGATGGGCGCGCGGGTGCGCCTGATCGCGCCGCGCACGCTGCTGCCCGCCGATGCCGACCGCTTCGGCGCCGAGATCTTCCACGACATGCGCGCGGGGCTCGCCGGCGCCGACATCGTGATGATGCTGCGGCTTCAGCTGGAGCGGATGTCGGGCGCTTTCGTGCCCTCGACGCGGGAATATTACCGCTTCTGGGGCCTGGACCACGACAAGCTGAAGGCGGCCAAGCCCGGCGCGCTGGTGATGCATCCCGGCCCGATGAACCGCGGCGTCGAGATCGACAGCGCCGTCGCCGACGACATCGAGATCAGCCTGATCCAGGAACAGGTCGAGATGGGCGTCGCCATCCGCATGGCGGTGCTCGACGCGCTGTCCCGCGGCCTGGCGAAGGAAGGACGAAACGCGCCATGACGCGACGGATCGCCTTCCGGAATGCGCGGCTGGTCGATCCGGCGAGCGGGCTGGACGTCAAGGGCGGCCTTCTGGTCGAGAACGGCCGCATCGCCGATATCGGCCCGCGCCTGTTCAACGACGCCGAGCCGAAAGATCCCGAAGTGATCGACGCCAAGGGGCTGGTGCTGGCGCCCGGGCTGATCGATTGCCGCGTCTTCACCGGCGAGCCCGGCACCGAATATCGCGACACGCTGGCGAGCGCGAGCGAGGCGGCGCTGGCGGGCGGCATCACCACCATCGTCACCATGCCGAACACCGATCCGGTGATCGACGAGCCGTCGCTGGTCGATTTCATCCTGCGCCGCGCCGCCGGCACCGCCAAGGTCCGGGTGGCGCCGATGGCGGCGCTGACCAAGGGACTGGCGGGCGCGACCATGACCGAGATCGGCCTTTTGCAGGAAGCCGGCGCGGTGGCGTTCACCGACGGCGACCGCACCATCGTCAATGCCCGTGTGCTGCGCCGCGCGCTCGCCTATGCCTCGACCTTCGGGGCGCTGATCGTGGCGCATGCGGAGGATCCGGACCTGACCGCGGGCGCCGCCGTCACCGAAGGCGAGTTCGCGATGCGGCTGGGCCTGCCTGCCGCGCCGGCGGCCGCCGAGGCGATCGTCGTCGAGCGCGACATCCGCCTCGTGGAGATGACCGGCGCGCGCTATCACTTCGGACAGATCTCGACGCGGGCGGCGCTGGACGTGATCGCGGCGGCGAAGGAGCGCGGACTGCCGGTGACCTGCGCCGTCTCGGCGCATCACCTGGCGCTGAACGAGCTGGACATCGCGTCCTATCGCACCTTCATGAAGGTCAAGCCGCCGCTGCGCTCGGAAGCCGATCGCGCCGCGATGGTGGAGGGCGTGGCGTCCGGCCTGATCGACGTGATCGTGTCGAGCCACGACCCGCAGGCCGCCGACACCAAGCGGCAGACCTTCGCCCAGGCCGCGTTCGGCGCGGTGGGGCTGGAGACGCTTCTGCCGGTGG
>DASWOE010000014.1:0-9838 GCA_036398875.1 Rhizomicrobium sp. | reverse complement strand
GCCACCGCCGAAGCCACCGCCCCAGCCGCGCCCGCCGCCGAGCCCGCCCAGGAAGAACAGCGGCCAGAAGAACCGCCCGAACACCAGCCACAGCACGATGACGATCAGGATGATGGGCAGGTGGAAGCCGCTGCCGTCGCTCGCGTCGCGCTGCAGCGACTGGAAATCCTCCGGCGGATCGGTCGATGGCTTGCCGCCCAGCGCCTGCAGCGTCACCAGCGTGCCGTTCAGCACGCCGCTGTCGTAATCGCCCTTGCGGAAGGCGGGCAGCATGACGTTCTGGATGATCAGCGCGCTCTGCGCATCGGTCAGGGAGCCTTCCAGGCCGTAGCCGACCTCGATGCGCACGTCATGCGTCGTCGGCGACACGATGACCAGCGCGCCGTTGTTCTTCTTGGTCTGGCCGATGCCCCAGGCGCGCCCGAGCTGGTAGCCGTAATCCTCGATCGTCGTGCCGCGCAGCGATTTGAGCGTCACCACCACGACCTGGTTGCCGGTCTGCTTCTCGTGCTCGGCGAGCAGCGCGGTCAGCTTCTCCTGCGTCGGCGCCGACAGGACGCCGGCCTCATCGACCACCCGGCCGCTGAGCGGCGGAAAGTCGAGAGCGGCGGCGCGCACCGCCACGCCCGCGAGGACGAGGGCGGCAAGCGCGGCGAGAACGACGCGCAGGGCGCGGGTCATGGTCAGAACTGCACCGAGGGCGCAGCCTGGTTCGTCTGCGTGGTCGTGAAGGTCTCGCGCGGCTTGGCGTCGGGATAGAAGATCGCCGCCACCCAGCGCGACGGGATGGTGCGCAGCGTGGTGTTATAGACCTGCACCGTGTCGATATAATCCTTGCGCGCCACCGTGATGCGGTTCTCCGTGCCTTCGAGCTGCGATTGCAGCGCCAGGAAGTTCTGGTTGGACTTCAGGTCGGGATAGCGTTCGCTCACCGCCAGGAGCCGGCCCAGCGCGCCCGACACGGCGGCCTGGTTCTGCTCGTATTCGTGGAATTTCTGCGGGTTGGTCAGGATGTCGGACGGGATCGTCATCTGCGTCGCATGGGCGCGCGCCTCGGTCACCTCGCGCAGCACGGTCTCCTCCTGCTTGGCATAGCCCTTGACGGTGTTGACCAGGTTGGGGATCAGATCGGCGCGGCGCTGGTACTCGTTCTGGACCTGGCTCCAGGCCGCCTTGACCTGCTCGTCCTGGGTCGGCACGGCATTGATGCCGCAGGCCGACAGGCCGAACGCCACCACGGCCAGGGCGGCCAAGCGGCTTGCAATCTTGGTGAGCGACATCTGTGTTTTTCCTCCCGAAATCGGCGAACCTGAATACCCCGGTTCGCATGACAGATATTGTGTCCGCGCGATTTTTCCAGAAAAAAACGCCGGAGCGCGTCGGCGCCCC
This sequence comes from Rhizomicrobium sp., assembly GCA_036398875.1. Lineage (GTDB taxonomy): Bacteria > Pseudomonadota > Alphaproteobacteria > Micropepsales > Micropepsaceae > Rhizomicrobium. The sequence continues at coordinate 8,449 of DASWOE010000014.1, read as the reverse complement.
GGCGTCAGGCTGCTTGGGATGCGCGGAAATTATCCGCGCCGGTCAAGGGCTTGGGGGCGACCTGACCGCGCCGCAGGCCAAATTGGGGGGACGGCCGGCGACATCTGCCACGTAGGCGCTGCGCCGGCGTTTTCAAGATGGACGGAGTTGGATACCGTTCTAGGTGGAGGACGCACAACGGGTCAACAATTTGATCAACTAGAAAACCGTTCTTTATCAATGCGTTGAAGACATTGTAGCATAATTCATTCTCGTTCGTTATATTGGTTGTGCGGTTGGGAGAGTTGCCGTAGCAATTCGTTGGAACCAGGTGTTCCACCCGGCCGCCTTTTTCTTCGATGTATCTGCTCTATCTGGACGACTCTGGTTCGGTAAAAAACGCTGATGATCGCCATATAATTCTGGCCGGTCTTAGCGTTTTCGAACGCATGCCTCATTGGCTTTCGCGCTCGCTGGAAAACATCGCCAAAGAGGTCTGGCCTCAGGGCCCCGACAGTCTGGAATTTCGAGGCGTCAATATATTTGCGGGACGCAAGCAGTGGCGTGGTGTGGCCAGCGAAAGACGAATTTTAGCCTATCGAGAAGCCCTCACGATACTCGCAAATTCGTCTAGGGTACGTCTATTTGGCGCCGCAATTCACAAGGCGACGTATTCGCCTAACGATCCGATGGAATACGCCTTTGAACAAGTCATAAATCGTTTTGATCGAATGCTAGGCAGATTCCACAAAGGTGGAGACACTCAAAGAGGCTTGGTCATTCTGGACAAGTCGTCGTACGAGACGTCTCTCCAACGGCTTGCCATAAACTTTCGGCGCGACGGTCATAGGTGGGGGCAGACCCACAACATTTCGGAAGTACCGCTATTTGTCGATTCGCAGGCAACACGAATGATTCAATACGCCGACCTCATCGCGTACGCACTCAGACGATACTACGAAAAAGGCGATGCGACGTTTGTCGATCTCGTTCGAAATAGATTCGACGCCGAGGGTGGCGTGCTCCACGGACTTGTCCACTACACTCCACCGAATTCAGGATGTAATTGTTTTGCCTGCCGGTAGCAGGGTCAGGACCGTTTTTTAAAACTTCCACTCCTTCGACGCCTTCACCAGGAAGTCGCGGAACGCCGCCACCCGCTTGGACTGGCGCAGCGCGTCGGCATAGACCAGATGCACGTCGAAGCTCGGCCCGGGGACATCCGGAAGCACCCGCACCAGATGCGGCCGGTCGGCGGCGACATAGTCCGGCACCGCGGCGATGCCCAGCCCCGCTTCCGTCGCGCACAATATTCCCGTCACGTTGTTGATGCGCACCGTGCGGCCCTTGCCGTTCATGCGTCGGCGCGTCTGCTCCAGCAGCCAGTTGATCTCGCGGATCTCCGGCGCCGCCGTCTCGCCATAGGCGATCACGGTGTGGTCGGCGATGTCTTCCAGCGTCTTGGGCGTGCCGTATTTCTCCAGATACGCCCCGGTCGCGTACATGTGGTAGTGCACCGTGAAGAGCTTGCGCTGGATCAGATCGGCCTGCACCGGCGCGCGCATGCGGATGGCGATGTCGGCCTCGCGCTGCGCCAAATCGAGTTCGCGGTCCTCCATCACCAGATGGACCTCGACCTCGGGATATTCCTTGAGGAAAGCGTCCATCCGCGGCACCAGCCAATAGGTGCCGATGCCGTGGCTCGACGTGATCTTGAGCGTGCCGCGCGGCGCCTCGCGCACATTCTTGAGCGCCTCCTCGGCCTGGGCGAGGCGGCTCAGCACGTCGGTCACCGCCGAATAGAGCATCTCGCCCTCGTCGGTCAGGGTCAGGCCGCGCGCATGGCGCTGGAACAGGGGGGTGGTGATCTCCTCTTCCAGCGCGCTGATCTGGCGGCTGACGGCGGACTGGCTGAGCGTCAGCATCTGCCCGGCATGGGTGAAGCTCCCCGCCGAGGCGACCGCGTGAAAGATGCGAAGCTTGTCCCAATCCATCTTCGTCGCCTTTTCGGGCCGCTCTCATGCGGCCCCTATCGTCGTCCCGCAATGCAATCTTCGTGACCGTCTGTTTCAACCTCCGGCCACGGAACAATTCGCTTCAGCTGCCGTGGCCTCCCGCGAGGAAGCGCTCCGCCTCCAGCGCCGCCATGCAGCCCATGCCGGCGGCCGTCACCGCCTGGCGGTAGATCTTGTCCTTCACGTCGCCCGCCGCGAACACGCCGGCGACGCTGGTATGGGTCGAATCGGGCGCGGTCTTGATGTAGCCGGTCTCGTCCATTTCCAGCTTGCCCTTGAACAGCTCCGTCGCCGGCGAATGGCCGATGGCGACGAACAATCCGTCCACGGCCAGATCGTGGGTCGAGCCGGTGACCGTGTTGCGCAGCGTGACCGCATCGACGCCCTTCGGGTTCTCGCCGCCTTTCACCTCCAGCACCTCGGTGTCGTAGAGGATGTCGATCTTCTTGTTGGCGGCCAGCCGCATCTGGTTGGTCTTGTCGGCGCGCAGCGTGTCGCGGCGATGCACCAGAGTCACCTTCTGCGCGAAATTGGTGAGGAACAGCGCTTCCTCGGCCGCGGTGTTGCCGCCGCCGACCACGGCGACGTTCTTGCCGCGGAAGAAGAAGCCGTCGCAGGTGGCGCAGGCCGACACGCCGAAGCCCTGGAACTTGCTCTCCGACGCCAGGCCGAGCCAGTTGGCGCTCGCGCCCGTCGCGATGATCAGCGTGTCGGCGGTGTAGCGCGTGCCGCTGTCGCCTTTCAGCGTGAAGGGCCGCCGCGTCAGGTCGATATCGACGACGGTGTCCTGCACCATCCTGGTGCCCAGATGCTCGGCCTGGGCCTGCATCTGTTCCATCAGCCAGGGTCCCTGGATCGCTTCGGCGAAGCCCGGATAGTTCTCGACTTCGGTGGTGATGGTGAGCTGGCCGCCCGGCTGGATGCCGGCGATCAGCATCGGCTCGAGCATCGCGCGCGCCGCATAGACCGCCGCGGTGCAGCCGGCCGGTCCGCTTCCCAGGATGATGACTTTGGAATGGGTCATGACGGCTCCGACTCAGGTAAGAGCCGGACGTCCAGGGCGCGCCGGCCGCGGTCGGCGGCGCACCCGAAAAGCCCGATGCCCCATGGCTGAGGCCCTCATATCGGAACCGCCGGCCGAAACGTCAAGCGCCGGGATTACGGTTTTGCGGCAGGGGGTTGGAGGCGCGGCGTCGGCGCCGAGCCCCCCATCTTCGGCGAATCGGATGTCGGAGAGTCCCGGAGTCACAGAAATATAATTGCGCCGGCTTGCCCGTCCGGGTTAAAAGCCTTCCGCTTCCTGTCAGTCGAAGGTTCTCCCGTGGAGCATCACAAGCTCGATTCCATCGATATGCGCATTCTCGCCGAACTGCAGGCGAACGGGCGCATCACCAATGTCGAACTGTCGCGCCGCGCCAAGATCACCGCGCCGCCCTGCCTGCGCCGCATGCGCGCGCTGGAAAAGGCCGGTTACATCCAAGGTTACCATGCCGACCTCGACGCCAAGGCGCTGGGCTTCGAGGTGACGGCCTATGTTTTCGTCGGTCTCTCCAGCCAGCACGATGCCGACCTGAAGCATTTCGAGGAGCGGGTACGCTCCTGGCCGCAGGTGCGCGAGTGCTACATGTTGTCGGGCGAAGTGGACTTCCTGCTGAAATGCGTCGCCACCGACCTGTCCAGCTTCCAGCGCTTCATCACCGAGACGCTGACCGCCGAGAAGAACGTCGCCAGCGTGAAGAGCTCGCTGGTGATCCACTCCAGCAAGAGCGAAGCCGGCGTGCCGCTGGAAGTCCGGGCGTAGCTCCTTTGTCATCCCCGGCCGAGCGTCGCGCAGCGATGCGAGGGGGCAAGGGGAGCCAGGTGCGAAACACGATCTCGATTCGTGACGGCGTGCCCGCTCGCCCACGCCCATGCGAGAGCATCTATATTTCGTCTACATGCTCGCGAGCCGCATGAATGGCACGCTTTATGTCGCCGTTACCAACGATGTGATGCGCCGTGCAAGGCAACACAGGAAATCGGTTGATCGGAGAAATATCGCTTCCGGATATGCCTGGGTCCCTTCCCCTCACGATGCCGGCGCATCGCCCGGCGGGGATGACAGAGCGCTATCCGGTAATGTCCCGCCCCCGGGTCTCGGGCAGGAACAGCAGCGTCACCACGAAGCCGGTCGCGGCGATGCTCACCGGGTACCACAGCCCGGCATAGAGATTGCCGGTCGCCGCGACGATGGCGAAGGCGATGGGCGGCAGGAAGCCGCCGAACCAGCCCACCCCCAGATGATAGGGCAGCGACAGCGCCGAATAGCGGATGCGGGTCGGAAACAGCTCGACCAGGGTCGCGGCCTGGGGGCCATAGAGCGCCGCCGCGGCGACGACGAAGACCAGCAGCAGCGCGAACGCCTTGACGATGTCGATGCGCGCGGACTCCGCTTTCGCCGGATAGCCGGCCGCCTTCAGGACCTTCTTCACCTCGGCGGCGAAGCGCTTCTGCGCCACCGCCAGCGCGTCGGGCGCCAGCACGGTGCCGTTTACGCTCGACAGCGTCACGGTGCCGACGCGGATGCGGGCCGGCTCGTCTTCGGTGACCGCGGCGTTGCGATAGGGCACGCCGAGATTGGCGAGCGTGCTTTTGGCGATATCGCAGGCGCTGGCGAATTTGGTCGTGCCGACCGGATCGAACTGGAACGAGCAGTCGGCCGGCGCCGCGAACACCGTCACCGGCGCGCGCGCGATCGCCTCCGTCAGGCCGGGATTGACCGCATCGGCCAGCAGGTGGAAGCCCGGCACGAAGGACAGCGCCGCCAGGCCCAGCCCGAACAGCATGATCGGCTTGCGCCCGACCCGGTCGGACAGCCGCGCGAAGAAAATGTGCAGCGCGGCGCTCACCACCGTCACGCTCAGGATCAGGAGGTTCACCAGCCTGGGCTCGACCGACATCACCCGTTCGAGGAAGAACTGGGTGTAGAACTGCGCCGTGTACCACACCGCGCCCTGGCCGATCAGCAGCCCGAGCAGCACCACGATCACGACGCGCAGGTGCCGCCAGTGCAGGAAGGTCTCCGACAGCGGCGAGCGCGACGTGGCGCCGGCATCCTTCAGCGCGCGATAGGCCGGCGACTCGTCGAGCTTGAGCCTTATCCACACCGAGATGACCAGCAGGACCAGCGACACCAGGAACGGGACGCGCCAGCCCCAGGCGCCGAACGCCGCCTCGCCCAGCGCGGTGCGGGTGAGAAGGATGATGGTCAGGGCCAGGAACAGTCCCACCGTGGCGGCGACCTGGATCCAGCCCGTCGCCGCGCCGCGCCGGCCCGGCGCCGCGTGCTCGGCGACATAGATCGCCGCCCCGCCATATTCGCCGCCCACCGCGAAGCCCTGCAGCACGCGCAGCCCGATCAAGGCATAGGGCGCCGCCGGCCCGATCGCCGCGCTGTCGGGCAGAAGGCCGATGGCGAAGGTGGCAAGGCCCATGATGACGATGGTGAAGAGGAAGGTGCGCTTGCGCCCGGTGCGGTCGCCGATCGAGCCGAACACCAATCCGCCGAACGGGCGGACCGCGAAGCCGACCGCGAAGGTCAGCAGCGCGAAGATGTAGCCCTGGGTCTCGCCCGCGCCGGCGAAGAAATGCCGCGTGATGACCGACAGCAGCGAGCCGAAGATGAAGAAGTCGTACCACTCGAACACGGTCCCGGCCGCCGATGCGGTCAGCACCAGCCCCATCCGCGCCGGCGGCGCCTGCGTCCCTGCCATGCTCGCTCCTTCCCCCCGAAGGCGTGCAAGGACTAGCGGAGCGGGCGAGTCGGCTCAAGCGACGCCGGCGGCGGGGCGCGTGCGGGCGCGCCGTTTGCTGCTAGATTGGCGCTCCATGCGGCTGTGCCTTTCCCTCCTTGCGACCGCGCTCGTCTTTCTGGCCAGCCGCGCGGCGGCCGCCGAACTGGCCTTCGACGGGTTCGCGGATGTGCGCCTGGTCGCGCCGCCGTCGCAGGACGGCTATCTCGATGGCGGGCTCGGCAAGCTGCGCTTCGGCAAGGATGATGCGGGCCTTCAGGCCGGCGGCGCCATCGGCGAGGCGCGGCTGACCGGCGGCCCCTGGTTCGCCCAGGCCGACGGCCGCATCGATCCCGGTTACGGCTCGGCGGTCGATCTTCTCGAAGGTTTCGTCGGCTATGCGCCGGCGTCGGAGTCCCGCTGGCGCTGGTCGGTTCGGGCCGGCGCCTTCTTCCCGCCGCTCAGCCTGGAGAACGAGCAGGTCGGCTGGTCCACCTTCTGGACCGTCACGCCGTCGGCGATCGATTCCTGGGTCGGGGCGGAGCTGCGCACCATCGGCGCCGAAGGCACGCTGGAATGGCGCTCCAACGGCAACGACATCACGCTGATCGGCGCGCTCTATGGCTTCGACGATACGGCCGGCGTGCTGATCGCCGAGCGCGGCTGGAATTTCGACGACCGCGCCGCCGGGCTGTTCGAGAAGACGCGCCTGCCCGATGCCGTCGCCATCGCCGGCCACCGCAACCCGCCGGTCGAGCTGCATCTGTTCTCCGAACGCGACGACCGTCCCGGCTGGTATCTCGATCTCTCCTACGAGATCGGCGGCGCCACCGGCGTCGAGGTCATGCGCTACGACAACCAGGCCGATCCGATGCGGTCCCGGAGCTGGCACACGACGTTCTGGGATCTCGGCTTGCGGCAACAGATCGGCGCGGTGACGCTGCTGGCCCAGGCGATGGCGGGATCGACGCTGATCCGCCCGTCGGCGACGCAGTTCACCGCGACGGATTTCCGCTCCGCCTACGCGCTGATCGGTTGGGACGTCGATGACTGGTGGTTCGCCGCGCGGGCCGATGTGTTTCAGACGCGCACCCGCAGCGCCGCGCCGTCGCCGCTGAGCGAGGATGGCGCCTCGTTCGACGCCACGGCAAGCTATGCGGTCCGCCGCTGGCTGCGCCTCGGCGCGGAATATCTTCACGTCGATGACCGGCGCCCCCAGCGCGCCATTGTCGCCGATCCGCTACAGGCCGCGGAGAACCAGCTCCAGCTGGTCGTTCGCGTTCACGTCTGACTCCGGAGCCGCCGCCGCGGGTCAGTGTTCGCCCGGCGCGAGGCAACGATAGAAGGTCTCGCGTCCCACCGTGTTGGTCGCGCAGCGCAAGCCCGGATTGCACACGAAGGACGGTCCGCACACCGTCGAGCCGGGAGGCGCACAGTGATACATCGTCATATGGGCCTGCGGATTGGGGGCCGAATAGCACTTCTGCGAGGCCGAACAGCGCAAGCTGGGCCCGCACGCCTTGCTGCCGGCCTCGACGCAAGTATGGCCGCTTCCCGACGCAATGCACTGATAGCCGGCGCCGCAGCTTCCCGTGCCGCAAACCGTGGTGCCGGGCAGCGCGCAGAACGAGCTGGTCTTGCCCGAGATCGTCCGGCTCAAGCAGATCTGCGAGGGCGAGCAGACCGAGTCGCCGCAGGTCTTGGAGCCGGCCGGCATGCAATGCGGCACCGGGCCGACCTGCGTCGGCGCCAGGAAACACTGCAGGCCCGGCGCGCAAATGAGATGTCCGGCCGCCGTGAAGCACTTCTCCTGCGCCCGGACGGGCAGGACGCAAACCGCGAAGACCGACAAAAGACAAACGACGGATATTTTTGAGATCATCCGCGACTCTCGAATATGATCGATCAATCCAGCGAGCATATTGCAAATATTGGACCCGATCAATTCTTGCCGCCGGCACGTACTCGTCACGGCCTGTTTCGGGGCCTTCGGGCATGGTACGACGTCCCCAAAATGGCGGAGCGCGCGATGGCCAATACCGAATTCGAGTTTCAGGGCGTCAACCACCTCGCTTTGGTGTGCAAGGACATGGCGCGCACCGTCGATTTCTATTCCAACCTGCTCGGCATGCCGCTGATCAAGACCATCGAACTGCCCAACGGCATGGGCCAGCATTTCTTCTTCGATCTCGGCAATGGCGACAGCCTCGCCTTCTTCTGGTTCGCGCACGGGCCCCAGGCCGCGCCCGGCATCGCCTCGGCCGCGCCCGGCATGCTGCCCGGACCGTCCGCCCACGGATCGATGAACCACGTCGCCATCAACGTGCCGGCCGAGAAGATCGAGGAATATTACGACAAGCTCCGCGCCAAGGGCATCAAGGCGAGCCGGGTGATCAGCCATGACGACTCGCCGCTGCAGGCGAGCCTGGAGATCACGCCCACCACCTTCGTGCGCTCGATCTATTTCTTCGATCCCGACGGCATCGCGCTGGAATTCGCCGCCTGGACCCGCCCGCTGGGGACAACCGCCGACCTCGCCATCAAGCCGGCGAAGGCGGCGGACAAGGCGCGCTATCTCGAACCCGCCACAGCGAAATAGGTCTCGGCCAGCAGCGCGAGATTCTGCGGCGGCTCGACGATCATCTGCATCGCCGCCGCGCGCACGAAGGACTGATCGCCGGCCTC
>DASWOE010000013.1:0-9097 GCA_036398875.1 Rhizomicrobium sp. | reverse complement strand
GACCAGTGGAACCGCGCCGCCCAATCCTGGCGCGACCGCCTTTCGCGCGCACCGACGGAGGCGGGCGATCCCAGCACGCCGCGCAGCGCCGCGGCGACCGAGGCGGCGGAGCCGACGTCGCAATAGACGGCGCGATCGCCGCCGGCCTCGGGCAGGCTGCTGCCGATGCCGGTGATCACCGGGGCGCCGACGCTGAGCGCTTCGAGCACGGGCAGGCCGAACCCTTCATAATGGGAGATGTAGAGCACGCAGCGCGCGTGGCGCATCAGTTCGTCGCGCGCCGCATCGGACACGAAGCCGGTGAACACGATCCGCCCGTCGCGTACCGCGTCGTCCAGGCCGTGGCTGCGGATCAGCGCCTCGGTGTCCAGCGCCCAGCCCCTGCGGCCGGCGAAGATGAAGCGGGTGCCGTCCAGAAGGTCCTTGTTCTCGCCCAGAAGCTCGAACACGACCTTCAGGTTCTTGCGCGGTTCGAGCGTTCCCAGGACCAGGACATAACGCTCCACCGCGTCCAGATCGGCCAGCGCCTGCGGCGCGTCGATCGTCGTGGCGAGCGAGGCCACGACGCACGGTATCGGCGCCAGCTGCGGATAATAGGTGAGGATGTCCGCCCTGGTCGATTCGGAGACCGCGACGATCAGGTCGGAGGACAGCATGTCGGCCAGGAGCCGCGACTGCCAGGTCGAGATGTTCTGGTCGTCGTGAAACCACGGCGTCACCAGCGTGGTGATGTCGTGCACGATCTGGACCTCGGTCGGATAGAGCCGGCGATGCCATTTGTGGTTGGAATAGATGCCGATCGCGATGCGGTCCGGATCGGGGGCCGGCGCGGTCGCGTCGAAGGTCCGCGAGGCGAGCCACCACAGGATCTCGCCGCCGTCCATCGCCAGGATCGGCTCCACCAGGTCGCGCGCGATCTCGCCGCGATTGAACAGGAAGCGGCCGTCCACGGTGTCGTCGTCGAGCATCTGCCGCGCCAGATGCTTGGTCACATTGGCGATGCCGGTGTGGAAGCGCTCCGCAAGCGGACTGATGTCGAGCGCGACGATCGGCAGGGCGGGGTCAGTGCGCAAGCGACGGCCTCCGCGGATCGTTCGCGACGGCGCGCAGGCGTTGGGCGACCAGCTGGGCCACCGCCGCTTCCGAATAGCGCTCCAGCACCAGCGCGCGGCCGCGATCGGCCTTGGCGCGGTATTCGTCGGGCCGCAGGCGCTTGGCCGCCCCGATCGCGCGCGCGACATCGTGGCGGCTGGCGACCGCGATGCTGGGCGTGATGCCGGAAATCTCCGCCATCAGGCCGGGGACCAGGCCGTGATAGCGGCGCTCAGCGATCACCACGGCGGTGTCGTCCGATATGTAGTCGCCCATCGCGGTGTTCGCGGTCGAGATCGCGCAGGTGCCGTGCGCCATGGCTTCGAGCAGCGGCAGATTGTGGCCCTCGCAATGCGAGGCGCAGACATAAAAATCGGCCAGGCTGAACAATGCGCCCATCTCTTCGTCGTCCAGATATTCGCTGATGAAGACGACATTGGGATGATATTCGGCCACCGGCCCCTTGTAGCGCGGCTTGAGGTGCTCGTCCTGCGCGCCGCCGAGGCGGTGCTCGGTGCTGGGGACGACCAGCTTGACGACCAGCAGATCCCGGCTTCCCTCGGCGAGGTCGAAGAGGAAGCCGTCGATGATGCCGAGGAGGTTCTTGCGCAGATCCTCCGGGTTGCAGATGGTGAGGAAGACGCGCCCTTCGCCCTTCTGCCAGGCGGCGATCTGCGGCAGGCCCGCCAGCCCCGTCGCGCTGCGCAGCAGAAGGTCGGCATTGCGCTCGCGCGACAGCCCGCTCGACAGCAGCATCGGAGTCGCCGGCACCAAGCCGATCGTGTCCAGCACCGCGCGCCGGGACCGCCGCACCGGCGCATCCGGGCCGCAGACCGGCGTCGGCACCAGAAAGGCGCGGCTGAGGCCGTGGCGGCGCAGCGCATCGAGCGTGTAGGTCGATGGCACCCAGATCTCGTCCATCAGCGAGAGCATGTGCGTCTGGTTCTGCGTGATGGGCCGGGAGACCAGCTCCCGGTCCTTGAGGTCGTCGAACTCCCAGGCGAAATGGGCGATGTTGCGGGCGGCGGGGATGGGCCGCAGATTCTCGGTGGCGCGGAACGACATGTGGATCGGCATGCCGGCGCATTCGCCGAACGCGGCCGCGATATCGGAAAGACGCTTGTACTTCTCCGGCGCCGTCACCGCGATGGTGCGATGGCCGCCGCGCGCGAACATCGCTGCGAAACGCTGCGCGACGATGCCATAGGAATAATGCGTCGAGCCCAGATGAAGGCGCGCATCGCTGTTGGCTTCGGAGGAATAGAGGACCGTCCGCTGCTGCGCGCGAGGCTGCTGGTCTTTCGTCATATCGCAAGCGACCTAGATGGAGCTGGACCGGCGCGCACAACTCCCGCCCCCGGGGAGCACGGACAGGCCGGCCATTATCTACACATTGAGATGTCATGTGCAAACCTGCGTGATAGTGTCGAAGAGTGCCCGATAGCGGGGACGGCCTTTGGAATCTTCGCGTTGGAACGGGGCTGCGATGATCTGTTCGATGGTTGCCATTCCCGGCCGGCTGTCGGAATGGTGCGAGGCGCTGATGGTGCGCCTGCTCGGCGCCACCGGCGCGGCGCCGGCGCATATCCTGGCGAACGGACTGGGCGATCTGGGACGCGAGATCCTGGCGGCGGATCGCCTGCGGGCGCTGGTCGTCGCGCGCCAGCCGGAATTGCCGCTCTGCCGCAGCCTGATCGCGACGGGGCGGCCGCTGCTGGTCGTGCTGGACGAGCCGGCCCGGGCCGTCCGCATGCTGATGACCGACAATGGTCTCGCTTATGCGGAGGCGACGCGCTTCGTGGCGAACTGCCTGGCGTCCTTCGTTCCGCTGCTGGGGGCGAGGAACGCGCTGGTCCTGCGCGCCGCCGCCGATCTGTCGGAATTCGCCACCGCCCGGCGCATCGCCGATCATTTCGAATTCGGCGTGGACGACGAAACCCTTCGCGGGCTGGCGCGCGACGCGACCCGCGCGGCCGATGCCTGGTCGGCGCTGCGCATCGACGAGCTCGGCGAGTTCGAGGCATCGCGGACGGCGCCGCCCCCGGCCGCCATGTTCGAAGACGTGCCGCTGATCGGCGGCCGCGGACTGGCGGCGCATGAGGCGGTGCTGGGGCCGGTCTGGAAGCACCTGAACGGCGCGGCGCCGAGCGAGACGATCTGGCCGCCCTCGCTGTTCTATGTCGGCGACGCACCGTCACGGCCCGCGACCGAGCCGGTCGACGTCACCGGCGTCAGCCGCTGTCTGATCTTCGGCCCCTATATCCGGCTGCCCGAAGGCGCCTGGTCGTGCAGCGTCGTGCTGGCGAGCACGCCGGGCGCGGTCGGCATGCGCATGGTTGCGGAGGTCATCGCCGGCGTCTCGTTGAACCGCGTCGATTTCGAGGTCGCGGAGGCCGGAATATTCGAGGTCGAGATTTCGTTCGTGCATGCCAATCCCGATCTGCCGATCGAGGTGCGCCTGTTCAACGCGGAGGCCGCGTTCGAGGGCGAGATCGCGATCGGACAGGTGCGCATGACCCCGCTCGCGGCGCGCCGGCTCGCCGTGGCGTGAGCATGGCGAGGAAGAAGATCTATTTCGACGGCCTGAATCTCGGCCTGAAGCGCGGAACCGGCGTCGCGACCTATACCCGCGTGCTGGCCGGCCTGACGCGCGACATGGGCCACGAGACCGGCATCCTCTACAGCCTGCGGCGCAACCTGCCCAGCCGGCAGATCGAGCGCGAGGTCGCATTCTTCGACGATCCGCCGGAGATCGCCCTGCCCAGGGGGCTGCGCGCGCTGGCGAGCCTGGGCGGCTATGCCTCGGCGATGACCGGGGTGCGGCCGCAGAAGCTGTCGCGCGAAGGCATCGTCATCACAAGGCCGTTCCGCGACAGCTGGGTCGAGAGCGACGACGTCTTCGCGGCGCGGCGGATATTCGACCGCGCCCGCGGCCTGTTCGTCCTGTCGGACCGGCTCCTGCGCGTGCGCTTCGACGAGCCGCCCGATCTGTTCCATTGGACCTATCCGCTTCCCATCGCCGCCAACGCCCGCGCCAACATCTACACCGTCCACGACCTGGTCCCGATCCGCCTGCCCTACACGACGCTGGACTGGAAGCGGTACTACATCGCCGCGATGCGCAAGATCCTGGCGAAAGCCGATCACGTCGTCACGGTGTCGGAGAATTCCAAGCGCGATATCATGACCACCTTCGGCGTCGAGGAGCGCCGCATCACCAACACCTATCAGGCGGTGAACATCCCCAGGGCCTATCTCGACCGCGCGCCGGACACGATCGCCGACGAGCTGGCCGGAATCTTCGGCCTGGAGATGAAGAACTATTTCCTGTTCTACGGCTCGTTCGAGCCCAAGAAGAACATCGGCCGCATCGTGCAGGCCTATCTGGCGTCGAAGGTCGATATCCCGCTGGTGATCGTCGTCGCGCAGTCCTGGCAGAACGACGAGGAGTCGCGGCTTCTCGACCAGGTCCTGGAGGAGGACCGGCTCAACAAGCGCAAGCGCATCCGGCGCTATGAGTACCTGCCCTTCGCGCTCCTGATCAGCCTGATCCAGGGCGCGCGGGCGCTGGTGTTTCCCTCGCTCTATGAGGGCTTCGGACTGCCGGTGCTGGAGGCGATGACGCTGGGCACGCCGGTGATCACCTCGAACACCTCATCGACCCCGGAGATCGCGGGCGACGCCGCGCTGACGGTCGATCCCTATGACGTCGGCGCCATACGCGACGCGATCGCGGCGCTGGGCCGGGACAAGGATCTGTGCGCCGAATTGTCGATGAAGGGCGCAGCGCGGGCACAGGCTTTTTCGCTCGAGGCTTACGGCAGGACGATGGCCGCGCTCTACGACTCGCTCTCATAGGAATATGCGATCGCCGTCGCGGACGGGGCGAGGGGGACCGTGCCCTCCCGCGAATCGACCCGCGGCGTCATGGCGACGGTCGAGAGAAACGATTCAAGGCGCCGCAGATAGCCGGGCCAGGTGTTGAGCCCCGGGGGCGCCGCGACGGCCTGGGCCGCGGGCAGCATGCGGGCGCGGATCGCCGCGCGCCACGCCGACGGATCGGACGGATCCAGATAGGTGACGTCGCCGCCGCCGACTTCGCGATGCGCCGCGATGTTGGAGGCCAGGACGGGAAGGCCGAGCGCAAGCGCCTCGATGATCGGCAATCCGAAGCCTTCGGCCATGGACGGCATAAGAAGAGCGCGCGCGTTAGACAGGACGCGGTGCAGGGACGGAGTCGACAGACCGCCCATTTCGATGACATGGCTGCGAAGCGCCGGCGAGGCCGCGATGGCGCCCGTGATCGCCTCGTGCCGGCGGCCGCGCGCGCCGACGATGACGAGCTTGGGCGCCCCGGCCGGGTCGGCGCGCACCTCGTCCTGCCAGGCCTGCAGCAGCACCGCATGGTTCTTCCGCGGCTCGATCGATCCCACGACCACGAAATAGGGCGCCGCCGACAGCACGTCGTCGCGTTCGGGCGGCTGGGTGAAGATCGGCGCCACCGGCAGCGGCTCGTAGATGAGCGGGATGTCGAACCGCCCGATCCGCTGCAGCTCCCGGCAGATCGCGGCGCCGGCCACCTTCGTCGTCACGATGAGCCCGGCGGCGTGCGCGGCGGTGGCCGCGACCATGTTGCGGTGAAAATGGCCGTGGATCGGCGAGACATATTCCGGATGGTCGATCGGGATGACGTCGTGCAGCATGAAGACGGGCTTGATGTCAGGCCGCCCGCCCAGCCAGGACAGCATGCGCGAATTCGCGAGGCCGACCTGCCCGGTGTTGACGTACACGCCATTGCGCGGAACGACGGCGGCGGCGGAAGGCCCGAAGAAGCGGCCCGCGCTCCGCACGATCCGCGCGATCTTCAAGAAAGCGCCGTCGCGGCGCACGATGGCGTCATGCCGCGCTTGTCCGTCGGTCAGGCGGTCCTTGAGCCTGGCGATCATGCCGTGCTGATCGGCGGCATCGCGTTCGCCCCAGGCCTGCTGGACGGTTTCCAGGATCGCGATGGCCTGCTCGCGCCCGATCGCGCGCGCGCCCAGGGGCGAGGGCAAGGTCGCGACCGAATCGCCGGACCATTCGCGCAGGAAATGCTCCGCGAAGCCGACCTCGATCCGGTCGATGCCGCGCGGCGTCATCTGCAGCGGACCGAAGAAAATTCGCGTCAGATCGAAGGCGACGAATGGCGCCGACATGCAACCCCCAACTCTCACACCGATATCTTGCGCCGCCCGGTCCCCTCGGCCTGTCGGACCGGACCACCCGTTCACCTCAGTGCACAACGCTCCCGACGGCGGCGGTCGTCGCCGCAGGCGCCAGCACCGACCCCAACAACGTCAGGAACTTCTGAACCTCGTTGAATTTCGCGTTGGCCGCATACACGACGTCCTTGTCGCGGATGGCGAAGCTCTGCGCGAGAAAATAGGCGCCCGGATCGGACATGTTGAGATGATAGATCACGGGCACGGTGTCGCTGCGCTCCGCGAGCGCGGCGCCGGGCGCGAGCCGGCCGGCCAGCGCCAGCGGCTCGTTGCGGAAGATGAAGATGCCCGACGGATCGACGCGCTGATCCAGCAGCCCGCCGGCCTGCGCCACGGCCTCGGCCGCCGATACGCCATCGGTCTCGAACGGAATCTGGACGTTGCGGCCGAACGCGCCGAAGACGGTGAAGGTGCGCGGGGCGCGCAAGACCGTCAGCACGTCGCCGGGACGAAGGTAGATGTTCTCGTCCGGGTGATCGAGGATCGTGTCGTAGGACACGCGGGCGGACAGCGCGCCGCGGGTCAGCCGCACCACGCTCTCATTGACCGGAATGCGGATGCCGCCGGCGGCGGAAATGACGTCGAAGATGCGGTCGCCCCTGACGCTGAGCGGCACGCGCGCGCCGGCCGTGACCTCGCCGCCGACCGCGACCGTGTTCGCGCTGCTATGCGCGACCGACACGACGACCTGCGGATCGACCGTCTTGCCTTTCAGCCGCGCGACGATCAGGCGCTCGATCTCCGCCGGCGTCTTGCCGGCGACGGCGATGCGGCCGGCGAACGGCATGGCGATGGCGCCGTCCTGCTCGACGGTCATCGGCGGCAGGGGCGCGCCGCGCGCGCTCGGGGCGGTCGGTGCGACGGCGTTGGGGACCTGGACGCTGGTGAGCAGCCCGCCCGCGCCGGCTTCCCACACGGTGATCGCGAGCGCGTCGCCGATGCTTACCGTGTAAACAGGCGGCGGGCCGTCGCCTTGAAACGTCGCGTGCAGGGATTCGGCGGGCCGGGCGGCCACAATGTCACAGACCGTACGCGTCACATCGACGACGATGTAGTTCACATGCGCCGGGTTGGCGCGATCGCCATTGTCGATGATATCCGCGGTCAGGGGTCCCGCCACGGGCAGGCCCGCGCAGGCCGAGACGGCGAGGGAAAGCGCCACAACGGCCGGTGTGACAGAACGTCTGGGCATTATATGATGAATCCCCGCAGGACCGAACGCGTTTCGGCTCCCCATCCTCCGCGCCGTTACTCAAATCACATCCGCCAAAATTGAACAACTGTCCGGCATATTCTTGCCGGTTCGACAAAAACGAATTAGAAAAAATACAGTGTTGCGCAAATCCGCGGTTCGAACCGCAGCAATCCGGTCTGTTGCGAACGGCATATGAGCCTTGCCCGCCGCGTTTCGAGCCTTGTTGCATGAATACGACGCCTATGTGCTTTTCACTGCCGCATCCTTTCCATCGAATGGCGAATACATGGGCGAGTGCGAATATGAGATAAAGCAACGCGTCACCGGCAGCATGACCGGCATCCTCGAACGCGCCTTATTGCTCCGCCTGGCCGGTGCCATGCCCGGTTGGGTGTCGCCCGACATGCTCACGGCGCTGGGATTTTCCGGCGCCCTCATGACCTTTGTCGGATATGTGCTGTGCCATGGAAGCCGCCAGTTCCTCTGGCTGGCGAGCAGCGGAATCGCGGTCAACTGGTTCGGCGATTCGCTCGACGGGACGCTTGCGCGCGTGCGGCTGGCGGAGCGGCGGCGCTACGGCTTTCTGATCGATCACATCACCGACCTGGGCTCGCAGATCCTGATCGGACTCGGCGCGGGGCTGTCCCCGTTCTTCCGGCTCGACGTCGCCTGCATCGCGGTCATCGCCTATCTCTCCTTCATGGCGTTTTCGCTGATGACCGCGCCCGACCCCCAAAGGCTGAGGATCGCCTATGGCGGAATCGGGCCGACGGAAGTGCGCATCGGCATCATCTTCCTCAACGTGCTTTTGATCTGGTACCGGCCCGGCCATGTGGTTACGTCCTGGGGCACGTTTTCCGCGATCGACATCACGGTTCTTTCCGCCAGCGCTTTCGCGTTCGCCGCCCTGTTCGTCGCGGCGCTGCGCGCGGTGCGGCGCGCGGCGCAGGACGAAGGCTGACGGCTTCGGCGGGCCTGCCGATCAGCTTTGCCCCAGCGCGTGCCAGCTGGATCCGGGATTGCCGCCGATCTGGGCGCCGCCGAGCTGGGTGAAGCCGTTCATGGTCCACACCGCCGCCTGGCCGCTCGCGTTCTGCCACAGGATGTCGGCGAAGCCGTCGCCGTTGTAGTCGCCGGCGCCTTCGACATGCCAGGTGGTGCCGGGATTGCCGCCGACCTGGGCGCCGCCGGTCTGGGTGAGGCCGTCCATCGTCCAGATCGCGGCTTGGCCGCTGTCGTTCTGCCACAGGATGTCGGCCTTGCCGTCGCCGTTGAAATCGGCCGCCGCGATCGCATGCCATGTCGGCCCGGGATTGCCGCCGACGATGCCGCCGCCGGTTTGCGTCAAGCCGTTCATGGTCCACACCGAGACCTGGCCGCTGGTGTTCTGCCACAGGATGTCGGCCTTGCCGTCATCATTGAAATCGCCGGCGCCGACGACATGCCAGGAGGAGCCTGGATTGCCACCCACCGTCGCCCCGCCGGTCTGGGTCAGGCCATTCATGGTCCAGACCGCCGCCTGGCCGCTGTCGTTCTGCCACAGGATATC
>DASWOE010000012.1:0-7230 GCA_036398875.1 Rhizomicrobium sp. | reverse complement strand
GACGCCAATGCCGCCTGGAAGTCCTACAAGGCCAAGCACGGGTCCGTGGTCGGGGGCCTTTCATCGGACGTGAAGCAGGCCGATCTCGGCGCCAAGGGGACCTGGTATCGCCTGCGCATCGTGGCGGGCAGCAAGGCCGATGCGAGCGCCCTGTGCGCGAAACTGAAGGCCGACGGCGGCGACTGCCTGGTGGCCAAATAGGCCGGGCAACGGCGCAAGAGAGTGGGGGATATGCGGACGCGCGCGATCTATGGCTGCGCCAGCACGATGCTGGGCGCCGACGAGCGGGATTTCTTCCGCGCGGCGCAGCCATGGGGATTCATCCTGTTTGCGCGCAACATCGTCGATCGCGGCCAGGTCCGCGACCTCGTCGCGGCGCTGCGCGAGACGGTCGGCGATCCGGCTGCACCCGTGCTGATCGACCAGGAGGGTGGCCGCGTGGCGCGCCTCAAGCCGCCCGGCTGGGCGGCGCGGCCCGCCGCGCAGCGTTTCGGCGCGGTCTATTCCAACAGCCACGAAGCGGCGCTGGAGGCGGTTTATCTGAATGCGCGCCTTATCGCGCACGATCTGGCGGAACTGGGCATCAATGTCGATTGCCTGCCGGTGCTCGACGTGCCGGTGGAAGGGGCCGACGCCGTGATCGGCGACCGCGCCTTCGCGCACGATCCGGCGGCGATCATCGATCTGGGCCGCGCCCAGATCGAGGGCCTGCTGGAGGGCGGCGTCCTGCCGGTGATGAAGCACATCCCCGGCCATGGCCGCGCCACCGCCGATTCGCATCATGCGCTGCCGCGCGTGGCGACGGACGCCGAGGAGCTGAGCGCGACGGATTTCGTCACCTTCCGCAGCCTCAACACCTGCCCGATCGCGATGACGGCGCACGTCGTCTACGAGGCGATCGATCCGCAGCGGCCGGCCACCACCAGCCCGAAAGTGATTCGCGACGTGATTCGCGGCGAGATCGGTTTCGACGGCCTGTTGATATCGGACGATCTTTCGATGAACGCGCTGGACGGGCCCTTGTCGGTGCGTACAAAGGCGGCATTGTTTGCGGGATGCGATGTCGTGCTTCACTGCAACGGCAAGATGGATGAGATGGTCGAAGTCGCCTCGGACGTAAAGGAGCTGGACGGCGCGCCGTTGCGCCGCGCGCTGGCCGCGCTGTCGCATCTGAGCGTGCCGGACGCCTTCGATCCGGCCGCGGCGGAGGCAAGGCTCGCGGAACTGCTGAGCGTGGGCGCATGAGCGATCAGTACGAGAATTTCGACAGCTTCGATTCCATCCTGGCGCCGCATGACGAGGCGCTGATGGTGACGGTCGATGGGTTCGAGGGGCCGCTCGACCTTCTGCTGACGCTGGCGCGCAACCAGAAGGTCGATATCGCCAAGATCTCGATCCTCAAACTGGCCGACCAGTATCTGGAGTTCGTGGAATCCGCCAAGCGGATGAACCTGGAACTGGCGGCGGACTATCTGGTGATGGCGGCGTGGCTGGCCTATCTGAAGTCGCGCCTGATCCGGTCGCAGCCGCCTTCGGTGGACGGCGAGGCGACGCCGGACGAACTGGCGACGCGGCTGCGCTGGCGGCTGCAGCGGCTGGAGGCGATGCGCCAGGCGGCGGCGCGGCTGGTGGCGGGCGACCGGCTCGGCCGCGACGTGTTCGGGCGCGGCGATCCGGAGCCCGTCAATGTCGTCAAGCTGAGGACCTACAAGGACACGCTTTACGATCTGCTGACGGCCTATGCCAAGGAGCGGACCAAGTCGCTCGGCGGAAAATCCTATATCCGCCAGCACGCGCCGGTCCTCCTGATCGAGGAGGCGCGGGCGCGGCTGGAACGGATGCTGGGACGCATCGCCGATTGGAGCGGGCTGGACCGGCTCCTGCCGTTCGAGTGGTCGGGCGGCCCCCGGCGGCGCTCCGCACTGGCCTCGACGCTGCTGGCCTGCCTCGAACTGGCGCGCGACGGGCGGATCGAGATGCGCCAGATGGCGCCGTTCGAAGAGGTCTATATTCGCGACAAGCTCGCATCCATCGCAGAGGTCAGCCCATGAGTGGAGTAGCCCGCCTCGTCGCCAAGATCGAAACGGAAATGGGAGTGGAATTGGAACAGGGGGATGATTCGACGCCGGCGGCGGGCGTGAATCCCGAGCATCTGCGCATGATCGAGGCGTTGCTGTTCGCGACAAGCGAGCCGCTGGACGCCAAGGCGCTGTCAACATCGCTGCCGGAAGGGGCAGACATTGCGGCGCTCCTGGCCGAGCTTCAACGCCTGTATGAGGCCCGGGGGGTAACCCTTTCGAATGTCGCCGGAAAATGGCAGTTCCGCACCGCGCCGGATCTGGCTTTCCTGCTGCGCAAGGAACAGCCCGAGCAACGGCGGCTGAGCCGCGCCGCGATCGAGACGCTGGCCATCATCGCCTACCACCAGCCGGTGACGCGGGCCGAGATCGAGGACATCCGCGGCGTGATGCTGTCCAAGGGCACGCTCGACGTGCTGATGGAGATCGGCTGGGTGAAGATCCGCGGCCGCAAGCGCACCCCGGGCCGCCCCGTGACCTTCGGCACGACGGAGGCGTTCCTGGTCCAGTTCGGGCTGGAGAGCGTGAACCATCTGCCCGGTGTGGACGAGTTGAAAGCCGCCGGATTCCTGGAAGCCATCCCGCCGGCGGGCTTCGACGTGCCGAACCCGAGCGACATGCTGGGGCCGGACGAGGATCCCTATGTCGAGGGCGAAGAGATCGCCGAGCTGGCGACCGGCGGGCCGGAGATCGATTAGGCGAACTCAGCCTGCGGTCAAAGCCTTCCAGGCGGCCCGGAGCGCATGGATGTCCTTTGCAGGAAGGCGGCCGATGCGGCGCGCGATTATTGCGGCGTCCACCGTTGCGATCTTCGCCGGCCGGACAAGCGAGGGCGCCGGCAGACCGGTAAGCTTCGGGTCGGACACCGCGACATCGTCATGCCAGCGCCGGTTGCCGGCGCTCGTCACCATGGCAAGCCAAACCAGACCGTGCTGCTTTTCGAGCGCGACGGCGCTAACGACGATGGCCGGGCGACGGTTCTCCGCGAGCCGGTCGGCATTGGGAAACGGCACGGTCACCACGTCGAACGGCGCGAACATCTAAAGAGATTTGCAGGCCCGCTCGTCGGCCTCGCTCGACCATTCGGTGAAGGCGGCGAAGGGATCGTCCTCCGCCTCGGTCTTCACTTTCACGATGACGATGCGGTCCTTATCGAAGGCGTAACGCAGCAGATCGCCTGGGCCTTCGAGGTGAGGCGCGAGACCGGCGCGTTCATTGTAAGAAATCACTACTTCTTACGCACCCGGACAAATGCTGCCCTATTCGGATCATGCGCACGCGATCCCGTTCGAGCGCCTGCCTCGCGCTCCTAGGTCATGCCGGGCGAAGATCCGGGAATCGGCGAATTCGGCAGCGTGTGAAGCGACGAATGCTGGCCGAGCGGGTACATCGGCACCGTGAACGAATGCGGATACTCGTTCATGGCTCCGGTTGCGGCATCGACGCCCACGCCGATCACGCCGCCGATGAGCAGGTTTCCGAGGGTCCATCCCTGAAAGTCGGACGGAATCGTCGCGACGGCATCCTGATAGCCGGCCATCGAGCAACGGATCAGGATGTCCTCCTTCGTCTTGTCCACTCTCACGACGCCCGGCGTCACCACCGGCCAATTGCCCTCTTTGCTGGACAGCAGGCAGTTGGCCCCGCCGACGGGCGTCGTGGATATGGCAATGGACTGCGTCGTGCCCTTGATGATCGATGCGCAGCCGGACAACGCGACCGCAAGCGCGGCCAACGCCGCGACAGAACCGGATTTCATGTTTCCCCCAAACGCCCAAGTTGGGAGAATGTAAGTTTACAACTATTGCGTGTAAAGCCCTTGAGCGGCTGCGCGACAAGCTGTCGGCCGACACCGTCCGGCCGGGCCAACGGCCAAAGGTAGAAGAGCTTCAGTCCTCCAGCTCCACCACCACCGCCTCGCCGCCTTCCAGCGCGATGGCGAGGTCGCCCTTGCGCAGGGCCAGCGCGTCGTTGCCGAACACTTGCGCCCGCCAGCCATGCAGGGCGGGCACGCCTTCGTCCTCCAGCGCGGCCAGACGCTCGATGTCGTCGGCATTGGCGATCAGGCGCGGCGCGACCCCGACCGCCTCGGCCTTCAGGCGCAGCAGGGTCTTGAGCAGGTCCACCGCCGCCTGGCTGGGCTCGCGGCGCCGGCGCGGGCGATCCAGTTCCAGGGGCTCGGGCGGCTTGGCGTGGCGGCCTTCCTCGACCGCCTCCATCAGGCCCTTGCCGAGGCGCGAATTGGCGAAGCCCTTGGGTACCGCACGGATGCGCTCCAGGCTTTCGGCGTCGGTCGGCGGATGGGCGGCGATCTCCATCAGCGCCTCGTCCTTGAGCACGCGCCCGCGGGGGATGTCGCGCGCCTGCGCCTCGCGCTCGCGCCAGGCCGCGAGCGCGGCGATCATGGCGAGGAAACGCTTGTTGGAGGTGCGCGGCTTCAGCCGCTTCCACGCGATTTCGGGATGCATCGCATAGAGGTCGGGGTCCTGCAGCGCGGCAATCTCCTCCTGCACCCAGGCGGCCCGGCCGGTCTTTTCGAGCTGCTTCTTCAGATATTCGTAGATCGTGCGCAGATGGGTGACGTCGCCGACGGCGTAATCGAGCTGCTTCTGGCTCAAGGGCCGGCGCGACCAGTCGGTGAAGCGCGAGGACTTGTCGATCTCCACATGGGCGATCTTGCGGCACAGCGTTTCATAGGACGCCGCGTCGCCGAAGCCCGCGACCATGGCGGCGATCTGGCTGTCGAACAAAGGATCGGGAATCATGCCGCCCTGGTGGTGGAAGATCTCGATGTCCTGCCGCGCGGCATGGAGCACCTTCACGATGCCGGGCTTCTTGAGCAGGTCGTAGAAGGGCGTCAGGTCGATGCCCTCGGCCAGGGGATCGATGATCGCCTCGACGCCCGGCGCCGCCACCTGGATGAGGCAGAGCTTGGGCCAATAGGTCTGGTCGCGCATGAACTCGGTGTCGAGCGCGAGATAGGTCGCGCCCTCCAGGAGGGACACCAATTCCTTCAGGACTGCTGTGCTTTCGACGATCCGCATCGCAGCGTGATAGCGGATTCTTCGGAGCCTTGCGCGCGGCTATTTGGCCTTGAGCCCGACGGTACGGCCGGGGATGCCGGCGGCGTCGAAGTAACGGACGTTCCCCACCGCCTGGTATTCGAGGACCGTCCTGATCCCGTTGGCGGCGGGGGTGGCGGCCAGGACGCCGGCGGTCGCCTTCACCGGCTTGCCGCCGACCAGCGCCTCGGTCGCGGCGCGGCCCTTGAGGCTGCCCGGTCCGGTCAAACTTATCCCCAGGATGTGCGCCAGGGTCGGCGCGATATCGGCATTGCTCACCGGCGTCCGGTCCACAAAGCCCTTGCGGAAGTCCGGCCCGATCGCGGCCATGAAGTTGCGGGTGTCAGCGCGGCTGAAGGTTCCATGCATGCCCTGGCCGGTGTGCAGGCCGGTGTCGGCGATCTCGGCGGTGCAGAGCAGGGGCGGTGTCGAGGTGCAGCCCTTGGCCAGGAAGGAGCGGAAGCCGACGACGATCGAGGGCTGCGGCACGTCGGAGGAGCCCAGCAGGTTGATCCCGCTCATCGGCAGCGCCCCGGCGAAGGTCTTGGGGTCGGATTTGAGCAGGACGTCGTTGACGAACAGGGCGCCGACATAGG
Source organism: Rhizomicrobium sp. (assembly GCA_036398875.1). Classification (GTDB taxonomy): domain Bacteria; phylum Pseudomonadota; class Alphaproteobacteria; order Micropepsales; family Micropepsaceae; genus Rhizomicrobium. The sequence continues at coordinate 1,494 of DASWOE010000012.1, read as the reverse complement.
GCGCGGCCACCAGCTTGGCGAAGATCGCCTTGGCGGTCTCGCTGCCCTTGGGACCGGGTGCGTAGATGAAGTCCGTGCCGCCATTGGCGGCCACCACGGCGAGCGGCGCCTCGGGCGAGGGGCCGATCAGGGCGTTGCCCTGTTGCGGGCGGTCGCCGTCGTCGCGAACGATCTCCGCGTTCGAGCGGTCGGGATCGAACATCTTTTGTCCGCCCAGTCCGTCGGCGACGTCGAAGGCGAGGAAGCCTTGCGGCAGCGAAGAGACGGGCGTTGCGCCGTCGGCGGCCGGAATGCCCTTGGCGATGGTGGAGAAGCCGTGATCGGCGGTGACGAAGATGTCGGTATTGGCGTCCTGGCCGGCGAGCTTCAGTGCCTCCATCAGGACGTGCAGCTGGAAATCGGCGCTGGCGATGGCGATGCGCGCGGTCGGGCTGTTGATGCCCGGCACCAGACGGCCTTCGCTGTCGGTCGCGCTGTGCTGCGTCGCATCGGGATCGCGCGACCAGTACAGCATGACGAAGGGGTTGCCGTTGTCCTTGAGGCCGGGGATCAGCGCCTGCGCCGCGATGGACACCAGCCAGGCTTGCTGCGTCAGGTTGGGAGTGCTGGTGAAAGCCGGCCGGTCGTCGCCGGTGGCGGAAAGGGATTCGGCGCCGAGCCCGCCATTGAGCTTGGTGCTCCTGGTCGGCGTGCCGTCGGGATTGGCGGGCCGGTTGGTGGCATCGTCGATCAGGACGCCGAGCGGATCCTCGACGCGCGCGTCCTTCGCCTCCAGCGAGCCGAGATTCTGGATCGCGGCCGGACCTTTCTTGCCGAGGATGGCGGTGTTGAAGCCGGCGGCGCGGGCGGCGCCGATCAGCGTCGTCTGGCCCATATAGCCGGTCGGAAAACGGCCCTTCACGTCCCTGAGGATGCAATCGTCTTCGAGGAAGGTGACGACCGCGCCCTGGCGGCAGGGCACGGGGAAATCCACGAACAGCGTGTTGCCGTAGTCGCCGGTGTCGCCCAGATAGTGGCCCGACGCGATCGCAGAGGCGTTGGCGGTGGTGACGGTGGGGTACAGGGCGTGGCTGTTGGCGAAATCGACTCCCTGCTTGCGGATGCGCCAGAAGGTCGGCGCGACATCGGGCGTGACGCTGTCATAGCGCAGGCCGTCGGCGACGAAGACGATGACGTTTCGCTGTTTGGGCGCGGGCTGGCCGGCGGCCGGCAGGGCGGCGGTCAGGACAAGCGCAGCGGCGGCGGCGAAACGGACCGGTCTCATCGATTGAATCCCTTTATCCGGCCGTAGCTTAGGCCAGAATTTTGCGACAGTTTCACTATGCCGGCCGGGCCTTGACCGAAGGTGCGATACCCGTCACACAGCCTCCCGTTTGAAGGATTTTTGACGCCATGCATGTCTATCGCACCCACACGTGCGGCCAGCTTCGCAAGAGCGATGTCGGACGGACCGTCCGCCTGTCGGGCTGGGTCAACCGGCGGAGCGACCATGGC
>DASWOE010000011.1:0-10669 GCA_036398875.1 Rhizomicrobium sp. | reverse complement strand
CGCGCGTCGGGCGGCGCATCCTTGGGATCGAAATAGCGCCAGCCCTGGAAGGCGCGGTGAGCGCGGCGCTGCACCGGCACGAGCCTGGCGTCGTAGACCAAGCCGCAATGCGGCGTGCCGTTCTTGGTGACGCGGCGGATGTCGAGCAGTTGCTGCCGCACGGCGATCTGGCCCTTGATCACCCAATAGAGCGAACCGCCGTCGAGGATCTCGTCCTTGCGCTTGGGCATCATGCGCGTGACATGCATGAGCTCGGGCGATTTCACGCCGCGCTTCTTCTGGTCGCGGATGCGGCCGGACTGCCATTGCGCCAGATCGTCCACGGTCTCCACGCCGACGCAGAGCTTGATGACATGCAGCATCACGCGGCCTTCTGCGCGGCGAAGCGCACGACGATTGCGCCGTCCTGGAGCTGGTCGCCGACGGCGACGGCGACGATTTCGACCGTCGCGGCGGCGGGGGCGAGGAGGGTGTGCTCCATCTTCATGGCTTCGAGCACGGCGAGCGGCTGGCCCTTGGCGACGGCGTCGCCTTCGCGCACCAGGAGCTGGACGATGCGGCCCGGCATCGGCGTGACGACGCGGTCGGAGGGCGTGCCTTGCGCCTCGGCGGCTTCGAACGGATCGTAGGGATGCACGACGAAACTATCGCCGCGGTCGATGACGGCGATGGCGCCGGATTTGAGCCGCAGCGCCGGGGCGTGCGACGGCGCGGCCTCGACCAGGCGGGGTTTGCCGGCGACCAGCAAGGCGACGGATGGCGGCCTGGCGCCGCCGAGGCGAAAGCCGTCGCGCGCATTCCACGGATCGCCGCCGTCGGCCCGCTGCTCATCGACGATCGCCTGCGCCGCGGCGGCCAGGACGGAATCGGACGGGGCGGACGGCGGCAGGAGCTCGGCCAGGTGCCGTTCGATGAAGCCGGTGTCGATATCGGCCTGGACGAACGCCGTGTTCGTCAGCGTGCGGACCAGCAGGCCGTTGTTGGTCTTGAGGCCCGCGATCTCAGTGTGCCGCAGCGCCGAAGCCAGCCTCGCCGCCGCTTCCGCGCGGGTCCGGCCATGGCCGATCACCTTGGCGATCATCGGATCGTAATAGGGCGTGACGCTGTCGCCCTCGCGCACCCCGGTATCGACGCGGACGCCGGCGCCGAAGCGCAGCCGCTCCAGCGTGCCGGTCGAGGGCAGGAAGCCCGCCTGCGGGTCCTCGGCATAGAGCCTGGCCTCGATGGCATGGCCGTGGATGGCGAGCTGGTCCTGCGTCCGGGGCAGAGGCTCGCCGGCGGCGATCCTGAGCTGCCATTCGACCAGGTCGGTGCCCGTGATGGCTTCCGTCACCGGATGCTCGACCTGAAGCCGCGTGTTCATCTCCATGAACCAGATGCGGTCGGGTTTGAGCCCGTCCGACGCATCGGCGATGAACTCGATCGTGCCGGCGCCGACATAGTTCACGGCCTGGGCCGCCTTGACCGCCGCCGCGCCGATGGCGGCGCGCATCGCGTCGCTCATGCCCGGGGCCGGGGCCTCCTCGATCACCTTCTGGTGGCGCCGCTGCAGCGAGCAGTCGCGCTCGAACAGATGGACGGCATTGCCGTGACTGTCGGCAAAGACCTGGACCTCGATATGGCGCGGGTGGGCGACATACTTCTCGATCAGGACGGCGTCGTTGCCGAAGGCCGACCCGGCCTCGCGCTTGGCCCCTTCCAGCGCGGCGGCGAAGTCCTGCGCCTGCTCCACCTTGCGCATGCCCTTGCCGCCGCCGCCCGCCACCGCCTTGATCAGCACTGGATAGCCGATCCGCGCCGCCTCCGCTTCGAGACGGCCGGCCGACTGGTCCTCGCCCAGATAGCCCGGCACCACCGCAACCCCGGCCGCCGCCATCAGCGCCTTGGCCCGGTCCTTCAGACCCATGGCCCGGATCGCAGCCGCCGGCGGGCCGACGAACACGATCCGCGCAGCCGCACAAGCCTCGGCGAACGCCGCGTTCTCCGACAAAAAGCCATAGCCGGGATGGATCGCATCGGCGCCCGTCTCTTTGGCCGCCGCAAGGATCGCGGCGATGTCCAGGTAAGACTGCTGCGCCGGAGCCGGACCGATCCGCACCGCACGGTCCGCCGCCGCGACATGCGCCGAGCCCGCATCGGCGTCCGAATACACCGCAACGGGCGCCACGCCCAGGCGCCGCGCCGTACGCGCAATCCGAACCGCGATCTCGCCGCGGTTCGCTATCAAAAGTGTCTGGAACATCTGGTGGGTCGCCGGTTCAGAATCGCAAGCGCTTGATCATTGTTTTCCGGATTCGCGCCTTTCTCGGCGGCCGCGGCAGTATAGGCGGCTTTGGCACGACGGGGATCGGGCTTCGGCAACATAATTGTGCGTCGTTTTTCGCGTCCCGGATTCATCGCATGGCTCCGCAAGAGCACACCTCACCCGCATGAGGTGGGCGTCCCGCGATGGCGATCAAGCCGCCGCGAAACCGGCAAGCGACTCTATCGAACGGCCAACCGGCGCAGGCGCGCGGCCAAGGCAGCCAGCCGGGCGCGACGGCGCCGATAACCCCGCAGCAATTATTTTCAGTGCGCGTGCGCGGGCGGCGAGAGGAACATCCGCTTGATGAACATCAGCACCGCAATGACGATGAGGTAGCCGACATAGAGCGACAGCGCCATGCGCCAGAACGGCAGTTCGAGCAAGGGCGGCAGGCGGAACGCCGCGTGGTGCGCAATCACCGGGATCAGCACGTCGGCGATCAGATGCACCAGCGTGGCACCGAGCGCGACCGCCCAGATGCGGTCCCAGGCCGGCACAACGATGGCCGCGACCAGGGCGATGACGAGCCCCTCCACGGCGTTAACATTGTTGAAGCCTTCATGGACGAAGCCCCAGATAATACTGAGGAAATGCTCGATTTGTGCCATGACCCAACTCCCCGGAACGGTTAACATTACCACCCGGAAATGCGAAATCCGCTGTGACGTTCCAACACACGAGGTCAACCCTGGCTCTCCGCAAGCCACCCATGGGCGTCATGGCCCGCAAAGCGGGTCGTCCCGGTGACGCGGCTTCCAAATCGCACAGGCAAGCCTGACCCCACCGGAGGGCCCGCTTTCGCGAGGTTTTGCGAGCGATGACAAGTGGGGATTTGCTGGTTCCGACAGACGCAATCGACTCTAGAACTGAACCTTCTCGGCCACCAGGACGTGCATCCGGCCGGGATCGGCGGCGAGCGCCCGCAGGCGCTTGGCGAAGGCGCGCGCTTCCGGCACGGCAAAATGCGCGCGGATCGCCGCTTCGTCGGCCCAGCGCTCGAAGAAATGCAGCTTCAAGGGGTTCTCGGCGTCGATATAGACGCCGTGCTCGATGCAGCCCGGCTCGGCGCGGCTGCGATGGACGTGTTCGAGGGAGATGCGCAGCATCTCGTCCAACGTTTGGGGTGAGGCAATACCATAGCCGGCGACGACGATCATGGGTCCTCCAGCATGGCGGGGCGGAAGAGCTTGCGCCATTTGCGCGTCTCGGCGCCCGATAGCATGAACGCGCCGTCGCCGCGATAGTGGATGGTCTTGGGCCATCGGGGCGCGGCGGAAGCGCGAGCGGCCACGACGTCGAAGACGAACAACTCGTAACGATCGATCAGGCTGTCGTCGGCCAGGCGGCACTCGATATTGACGGGACACGCCGCGACCAGCGGGGCGGACACTGCGCGGCCTTTCTCCTTGGCGAGACCGAACGCCGCGAATTTGTCGGTGTCGCGGCCGGAGCAGTTGCCGATGCGCACGACGGTGGGTGCGATATCGGCCGCCGGAACGTTGATCACGCATTCGCCGCTTTCGCGGATCATGCGGTGGCTGTGGTTCGCGTTCCAGATGTAGCAGCCGATGCGGTCATAGCCCATCATCATGTACCAGCCGCAGGTCATGATGTCGGTTTCGGTCCGGTGGGCGGAGCTGATAAGGACGATCGGTCCGGGCTCCAGATAGCGGCGCGCCTGGGCGGCGGGAAAGGCGCGTTTGGCGGTGGCGGTCATGGGTTCAACCAAATGTTGAAATTCGGCGCGCAGTGATATACATTGTCTACTGTATATCATCGAGGTTGTCGTGCAAATCGCCAAATGGGGAAATAGCCTTGCCGTGCGCCTGCCTAAGGCACTGGTCGAGAAACTCGGCCTCAAGGAAGGCGATCGAGTAGAGATTTCCGATGGCGGAAAGAAAACGCTGATCGTGGAACAAGAGGGTCAGCGCGAGCGCGAAGAAGCGTTGAAGGCGTTGCGTTCCATGCGCTGGAAGATACCGGCGGACTACAAGTTCGACCGCGAAGAAGCACATGAGCGCGGCTGGCGCTTCGACGAGTCCGATGAGCGCCACTGACTTCTTCGACTCGAACATCCTGCTCTACCTAGTCTCGAACCAGACGACCAAGGCCGCGCAGGCGGCACCGTTGCTGGCAGGCGGCGGCACCATCAGCGTTCAGGTGCTCGACGAGTTTGCATCCGTTGCGCTGCGCAAGATCGGCAGGCCCATGTCCGACGTCCGGCGAGCCCTGGCAGGCATAAGAGCCGTCTGCACCGTCGTCGTCGCAGACATGGCAACGCACGAACTCGGCCTCGACATCGCCGAGCGCTACAAATTCTCCATTTATGACTCGATGCTGCTGGCAGCCGCCCAGAAGGCCAACTGCACGACGTTCTTCACCGAAGATCTGCACCATGGCCAGAAGATCGGCGGGCTGACAGTGCGAAATCCGTTTCGGCCTTAGTTCTGCTATAATGCTTTCTTGGGTTGCTCGATTTTTACGTCGCGCACTTTAGTCAAGCGACCCAAATCGGATTGGCAAAATGCAGCGTATTCCCTCAAGCGACGCTGACTAGCCCCGTACGCGAACAGCCTGCGAAGCACACCGCCGGACTCCGATTTGACTTTCTCCCATTCCTCTTTCAACAGCCATTGAGCATGCCGTATCAGCAGGTCGTTCGCCGTTTCGATATATTTCTCGCGGTGTTTGGCAAGACCAGGCATTACTTCCAGCAGCACTATGATATTGCCATCAATTGCACCCTTGGGATTTAGTTGAAGTCTATTAGAGCGGCCAACTTTTTAATTTCCCGAACCAAATCTATAGACACCTCGAATCTATCGGCCTCGGCAGGACTATTCTGAGCGAGAAGGTGCAAGCTCGACGTTGCACTATAGAAATCGGCCAGGTTTGACCGCAACTTTTCGATCCATCTGGATCGTTCGGCGGTAACCGCATTGATGAAAATCGCCCGACGCGAGACCAGCGCAGACACTGCGACACCAATCACCGCACCAATGAATGCAACAATTGCTGCAGTGACTGTCGCCGCACCGTTAATTGAAACAAGTTGGGCCAACGCGGAAATCATTTGCATCACATCCTAAACACGCCGAACTTCGTCTCGGCAATGGGCGCGTTGAGGCAGGCGCTGAAGGCGAGCGCCAGGACGCGGCGGGTGTCGGCGGGCGCGATGATGCCGTCGTCCCACAGCCGGGCGGTGGCGTGGTAGGGATTGCCCTCGGCCTCGAAGCGCGCACGGATCGGCTGCTTGAAGGCCTCGGCCTGTTCCGGCGTCCAGCTCTCGGCATCGCGGTGGACGGTGGCCAGCACAGAGGCGGCCTGCTCGCCGCCCATGACGCTGATGCGGCTGTTGGGCCAGGAGAACAGGAACCGCGGCGAGAAGGCGCGGCCGCACATGCCGTAATTGCCCGCGCCGTAACTGCCGCCGACGATCAGCGTGATCTTGGGAACCTGGGCGTTGGCGACGGCGGTGACCATCTTGGCGCCGTCCTTGGCGATGCCGCCGGCTTCGTATTTGCGCCCCACCATGAAGCCGGCGATGTTCTGCAGGAACAGCAGCGGAATCCTGCGCTGGCAGCACAGCTCGATGAAATGCGCCGCCTTCAGCGCGCTCTCGGAGAACAGGATGCCGTTATTGGCGACGATGCCGACGGGGATGCCCTCGATATGGGCGAAACCGGTGACGATGGTGGTGCCGTACAGCTTCTTGAACTCGTCGAACTCAGACCCATCGACCAGCCGGGCGATGACCTCGCGCGCGTCGTATTGGGTGGCAAGACTGGGCGGGACGATGCCGTTCAGCTCCGACGGGTCATAGGCCGGCGGCCTGGGCGACGTGAGCGGGATGTTCGGTTGCTTGGCGGTGTTCAGGCCGGCCACGATCCGGCGGACGATGGCGAGCGCATGGGTGTCGTCATTGGCGTAGTGGTCGGCCACGCCGGACTGGCGGGCATGGACCTCGGCGCCGCCCAGGTCCTCGGCGGTGACGATCTCGCCGGTGGCGGCCTTCACCAGCGGGGGACCGCCCAAGAAGATCGTGCCCTGCCCTTTGACGATGATGGTCTCGTCGCTCATTGCCGGGACATAGGCGCCGCCCGCGGTGCAGGAGCCCATCACGCTGGCGACCTGCGGGATGCCGGCGGCGCTCATCGTGGCCTGGTTGAAGAAGATGCGCCCGAAATGGTCGCGGTCGGGAAAGATCTCGGCCTGGTTCGGCAGGTTGGCGCCGCCCGAATCGACCAGATAGAGGCAGGGCAGACGATTCTGCGCCGCAATCTCCTGCGCCCGCAGGTGCTTCTTCACCGTGATCGGATAGTAGGTGCCGCCCTTGATCGTCGCGTCGTTGCAGACGATGACGCATTCGCGGCCCGACACCCGGCCGATGCCGGTGATGATCCCGGCGCCGTGGATGTCGCCGTCATACATGCCATAGGCCGCGAGCGGCGACAGTTCCAGGAACGGCGCGCCCGGATCGACCAGGCGCTCGACCCGCTCGCGCGGGAGCAGCTTGCCGCGTTCGGTGTGCCGCTTGCGCGAGCGCTCGTCGCCGCCCAGCGCGGCGACGGACTGGCGCATGCGCAACGCGTCCACCAGAGCTGCCATCGCGGCGGCGTTGGATTGGAAGGCGGGAGCAAAGGACGAAAGAGCGGATTTGAGCTGCGGCACGATCGCTCCTGCGCGAAATTGAACTTTCTTGGCATGACGGCGCGGCGCGGGCAATTCCAAGGACCCCGCAGCGGCCTTGGGCCCGAGCCGATAACGTCGAGGGCAGTTCTCAAGTATGCCCCTTGTCGTTGGCGATGTCGTTCGCGGCCTTCAGCAAGTCGGTGAGATAGGCGACCTCGGCCTCCAGCCGATACTCGCCATGGCGCAGCACCCAGAGCTTGGCGGCGCCCACATTCGCTCGCACGGTCTCACTGACCTTCCGGCGCTCCGTCAGCATCGCCTTCACCGCCTCCAGCCGCTTGGCTAGGATCGCCGGCAGCGCCTTCGCGGTCTTGCGGTCCATGCGCGTCAGCGCCAAGTCGAACGGATCGGGCTTGAACCACACCTCGCTCAAGCCCTCGCGGCGCAGCAGTTCGAGGGCGCGGCGGCCTTCGTCGGTGATCTCGTAAAGCTGACGCGTCGGACGGTTGCCGGCGCGCTCCTGCGCGGTCTCGCGCAGCAGCCCTTCCGACGCCAGCCGGTTGATTGCGCCGTAGACCGCGCCGACCGAGATGTCGGTCCATAGCGGCGCCTGCATGCGCTCGGCGAACAGCCGGATCAAATGGCCGTGCACGGGCCCGTGCTCGGCGACGATCGACAGGACGAAGAGACGGATCGAAGACATATTGCTCTCGAGAGAGTAATCGTATTAGAGTGATCGTGCTGTATTAAAGCGGAGGAAACTATGCGGGTTTTCGTGACCGGCGCGAGCGGTTTCATCGGGTCGGCGGTCGTGCCGGAACTGATCGCCGCGGGGCATCAGGTCGCCGGTCTCGCCCGCTCGGACGCGAATGCCCAGGCGATCGCCGCCATGGGCGCGCAGGTCCGTTGGGGCACGCTGCAGGACCTCGACGCGCTGCGCAGCGCCGCCGCCGGCGCGGACGGCGTGATCCATCTGGCCTTCATCCATGATTTCTCGAAATTCGCGGAGAACGGCCAGATCGACAAGCGCGCCATCGAGGCGATGGGCGAAGCGCTGGCGGGCACCGGCAAGCCGTTCGTCGTGACCTCCGGCGTGGGCCTGCTGGCACCGGGCCGGCTTGCGACCGAGCACGACGCCAGCCGATCCGGCGACGGCATTCCCCGTGTGTCCGAAACCGCCGCATTCGCCTTCGCTTCGCGCGGCGTACGCGCGACGGCGGTGCGCCTTCCCCAAGTGCATGGCGGCGAAGGCAAGGCCGGCTTCGTCGGATATCTCTACGAGATCGCACGCGAGAAGCGGGTGTCCGCCTATGTCGGAGAGGGCACGGATCGCTGGGCGGCGGCGCACCGTCTCGACGTCGCGCGCGTCTATCGACTGGCGCTGGAGAAGGGCGTTGCGGGCGCGGCCTATCATGCGGTCGGCGACGAAGGCGTGCCGATGCGCATGATCGCCGAGGTGATCGGACGCCAGCTGGACGTGCCGGTGGTCTCGATTCCGCTGGAACAGGCCGGCGCGCATTTCGGATTCCTGGCGATGTTCGCCGGTCTCGACATGCCGGCGTCGAGCATGCTGACGCAGCAATGGCTGGGCTGGACGCCGACGGAGATCGGCCTCATCGAAGACATCGGCCAGCCGGGCTACTTCGCGAGCGCGCGCGCGTGACACGCGCTTGAGAAGCCTGTCCGCTACAGCGGATCGTTGCCCGCCCAGTCCTTGCTCAGGTCCTGCGGGCCGGGCGCCTTGCGGAACGCCGGGACGAAGGCGACGACCGCTCCCCGGCTGAACCGAGACCGCCGACGGTACAACCGGGTACGCGTCCCTACAACCGTTCCACCGCCACCGCCGTCGCTTCGCCGCCGCCGATGCAAAGCGCCGCGATGCCGCGCTTGAGGCCGCGCTTCTCCAGCGTGTTGAGCAGCGTGACGATGATGCGGGCGCCGGAGGCTCCAATGGGGTGGCCGAGCGCACAGGCGCCGCCGTTCACGTTGACCTTGTCATGCGGCAGACCGAGGTCGCGCATCGCGATCATGGCGACGACGGCGAAAGCCTCGTTGATCTCGAACAGATCGACGTCGTCCTTGGACCAGCCGGCCTGTTTCAGCACCTTCTCGATGGCGCCGACCGGGGCGCGGGTGAACCAGCGCGGCTCTTCGGCGTTGCTCGCCTGCGCGACGATGCGGGCGAGAGGCTTGAGGCCGCGCTTCTCCGCTTCCGCCGCGCTCGCCAGGATGAGCGCCGCCGCGCCGTCGCTGATCGACGAGGAATTCGCCGCCGTCACGGTGCCGTCCTTGGCGAAGGCCGGCTTCAGCGTCGGGATCTTTTCCGGCTTGGCGGTCTTGGGCTGCTCGTCGAGCGCGACGATCACTTCGCCGCCCCGCGTGGGCACCTTCACCGCGACGATCTCGGCTTCGAACGCGCCTGTGTCCTGCGCCCGCTTGGCGCGCAGCAGCGATTCGGTGGCGTAGGCGTCCTGCTCGGCGCGGGTGAATTGATAATGGCGTGCCGCATCCTCGGCAAAGCTGCCCATCAGGCGGTGCTCATAAGCGTCCTCGAGCCCGTCGAGGAACATCGAATCCTTCACCTCGCCATGGCCGAGCCGCATTCCGCCGCGCGCCTTGGGCAGCAGATAGGGGGCGTTGGTCATGCTCTCCATGCCGCCGGCGATGGCGAGACTGGCGCGGCCGGCGGCGATCTGGTCGGCGGCTATCATCACCGCCTTCATGCCCGAGCCGCACATCTTGTTGACGGTCGTCGCCGGCACCTCGAACGGCACGCCGGCATAGACCGCCGCCTGGCGCGCCGGCGCCTGGCCGAGACCGGCCGGCAGCACGCAGCCCATCACCGTTTCGTCGATGTCCGACGCCGCGATGCCGGCGCGCTTGACCGCTTCGCCGATCGCGGCGGCGCCGAGCTCGGGCGCGGTCTTGGCCGCGAGCTCGCCCTGGAAACTGCCCATCGGCGTGCGCGCACCGGCCAGGATGACGACGGAGGATGCTGGCATAGCCCTGAAATCCCTTGGTTAATCGCCTGTCCCGCAACGGCACAAAGCCGATGACCGGCGGCAGGCCCTGGGTTATCATCAACCCGATGTCCGGCCAAGCGGACGCAGGGGAATGGGGGCATGAAGAAGAGGCTGCTGGCAGCGCTGATCGGCGTCGGTGCGGGGCTCGTGCTGGGCGCCGCCTATGTCGGCGTGCTGTTTGCCGGCATCCCGCTGCGTCCCGAATGGGTGGTGGCGGCGGCGGCGGTCCTCGCCTTCGCCGGCGCGGTGTCGGTGTTCGCGCTGGTCGCGATGGACCGGCCGGGCTTTCGCAGCATGCGCGCGGCGCTGCCGCTGAACGAGGACCCGGCCAAGGAATATGTCTTCCTCTTTCGCGGACCCGACATGCTGCAGATCACGGCCCGCCCCGACATATCCGTCGGCGAGATGCTGGTGCGCTTCGGCGACATCTTCAAGGAGCCGCCGTCGAAGATGACCAAGTCGATCGTCGTGACGCTCAAGGGTTCGCCGAAGAAGCCGTTCGCGACGATGACGTTGCAGCAGCTCTTCGCGATGCTGAAGCCCTATCGCCTCGAACATGTGTTGCTGACGAACGAGAAGGAAGAGTTCATCGGCTACGTCCCCGGCAAGCGCGCGGCCAAGGAGTTTACCGGAGACAAGGCGATGGAGGCGATCGACAAGTTCCTGGTCAAGGTGCTGATGAACCCGGCGGAGAGCCCGGTGCTGCGCG
>DASWOE010000010.1:0-4224 GCA_036398875.1 Rhizomicrobium sp. | reverse complement strand
GTGCAGCGTGATACCCGCGTTCTGCGCGAAGGCTTGGAACCATTCCTTGAACAGTTCGGTGTCCATCTCGCCGAGCTTGGGCTTGGGGATCTCGACCTTCCAGATCAGGTAGGGCCGGTTGGAGACGTCGATGGCGACGCGCGTGAGCGTCTCGTCCATCGGGATGGTGGCGGCGCCGAAGCGGGTGATGCCGGCGAAATCGCCCAGCGCCTTCTTCACCGCCTGGCCGATGACGATGCCGGTGTCCTCGGTGGTGTGGTGGAAATCGACATGCAGGTCGCCCTGGGCGCGGACCTTCAGGTCGATCATCGAATGGCGGCCGAAGCTGTCCAGCATGTGGTCGAGGAAGCCGATGCCCGTGTCGATATCGGTCTCGCCCGACCCGTCAAGGTCGAGCCACACCGCGATCTCGGTCTCGCGGGTCTTTCTTTCGACGGTGGCTGTACGCATGGGACGTCCTGACGCGAATCTTGAGGCTAATATCACGGTTCGCGGGCGAGATTGAAACCCGGGCGCAGACCCAAGGGTGCAGGCTGCCCGCCCGCCTTGTCGCGGCTCTCAATTGTCGGGATTGGCTTGCCAATTGCCGTACATCGGGTTGGGGATCAGGAACAGATAGTCGCCGATGCCGTCGCCGGCATCGCTCTGGCTCATCGGGCGCTGGATCGAGCCGTCCGGATTGCGGATCGCGAGGTCGGTGACCTGATCGCCGATCCACATCACGGGCCTGGCGCCCGGATAGTGCTGCGCCAGCGTCTTCACGGCGTCGTTCCAGCGCGACGCCTTGTTGGACGGATCGCGCGCGCCCTGGCCGATCTCGAAATCGAATTCGAGTCCCAGGCGGTGCAGATTGGCGCGCGTATAGCCGTCATTGTCGGCGTGGCGGTTGGTGACGATGGCGACCAGGCCGCCCATGCTGCGGACGGCCTGCACGAACGCCACCGCCCCCGGCACCGCCTCGGCCAGTCCCGCGCGCTCCCATTTGCGCCATCGCGCATCGGTCACGTTCAGGTTGCAGGCCTGCTGTTCCCTTTCGAAAAGGGAATTGTCCAGAATGGTTTCGTCGGCGTCCATGATCACGATCCAGCTGTGATGCGGCGCTTTCGCATAGGCCTGCGCCGCGCGCAGCGCGGTGGCGTAGGCGGTGACCGTCAGGCGGCAATATTCCAGCGATTTGCGCTGCCACAGCACCGCCGTCGCGGCATGCGCGCTCGACCAGGGCGTGCGGCACTGCCAGGGGGCGGGGTCGCTTGCCGGCGGCTCGGGCACCGCCGCCGTCCTTGCGGACCTGGCGTGGCAGTCATATGTGATGGCGGCGGCCGTGACGCCGGCAGGCGCGAGCAACGCTCCCAGGGCCGCCAGGATGATGGCCAGACAGATGCGCAAGAGACGCCCCAAGGTGTCGGCCGCGCCGAACAATAGATAGGACAAGACCGCAGTGAAAGAGAAATGGCGCTCCACCACGATCCTGTCGGTCCGCAAGGGCGGCAAGGTGGTCGTGGCGGGCGACGGCCAGGTGACGGCCGGCGCGACGGTGATGAAATCCAACGCCCGCAAGGTGCGCCGCCTCGGCAAGGGCGACGTGCTGGTCGGCTTTGCCGGCGCCACGGCCGACGCCTTTGCGCTGTCGGAGCGGCTGGAGGCCAAGATCGAGCAGCATCCCGGCAATCTCGCCCGCGCCTGCGTCGAGCTGGCGAAGGACTGGCGCACCGACCGCTATCTGCGCCGGCTGGAGGCGATGATGGCCGTGGCCGATGCCAAGACCTCGCTCATCCTCTCGGGCACCGGCGACGTGGTCGAGCCGGAAGACGGGCTGATCGGCATCGGCTCGGGCGGCCCTTTCGCGCTGGCCGCGGCGCGGGCGCTGATCGGCCTCGATTTGCCGGCGGAGGAGATCGCGCGCCGCGCCATGAAGATCGCCGCCGACATCTGCATCTACACCAACGAAAACATCGTCATCGAAAGTCTCGACAGCAAATGAGTTCCGCCTTCACCCCGCGCGAGATCGTCTCCGAGCTCGACCGCTACATCGTCGGCCAGCACGACGCCAAACGCGCCGTCGCCATCGCCCTGCGCAACCGCTGGCGCCGCCAGCAGCTGGGGCCGGGCATGCGCGAAGAGGTCCTGCCCAAGAACATCCTGATGATCGGGCCGACCGGGGTCGGCAAGACCGAGATCTCGCGCCGCCTCGCCAGGCTGGCCGAGGCGCCGTTCCTGAAGGTGGAAGCCACCAAGTTCACCGAGGTCGGCTATGTCGGCCGCGACGTCGATCAGATTGTGCGCGACCTGGTCGAAATCGGCATCGCGCAGACGCGCGGGGCGCGCCGCCGCGAGGTCGAGGCCCAGGCCGAGGCGCGGGCGGAAGAGCGCCTGCTCGACGCCCTGGTCGGCTCGTCCGCCGGAAACACGCGCGAGAGCTTCCGCAAGTCGCTGCGCGCCGGCGAACTCGACAAGAAGGAGGTCGAGCTCGAGATGAAGGATGCCGGCGGCCCGCCGATACTGGACATCCCGGGCATGCCGAATGCGCAGATCTCGATGCTCAATCTTTCCGACATGTTCGGCAAGGCGTTCGGACAGAAGGGCAGGAAGCGCCGCATGACGGTGGCCGAGGCGCATGCGCCGCTGCTGGCGGAAGAGGCCGACAAGCTGCTGGACGAGGACCGCATCGTGCGCGACGCGATCGACATGGTGGAGAACAACGGCATCGTCTTCCTCGACGAGATCGACAAGATCTGCGCCCGCAGCGAGATGCGCGGCGGCGGCGATGTCTCGCGCGAAGGCGTGCAGCGCGATCTGCTGCCGCTGATCGAAGGCACCACGGTCGCGACCAAGCATGGCCAGGTGAAGACCGATCACATCCTGTTCATCGCCTCGGGCGCCTTCCACATCGCCAAGCCGTCGGATCTGCTGCCCGAATTGCAGGGCCGGCTGCCGATTCGCGTCGAGCTCAAGGCGCTGACGCGCGACGACTTCCGCCGCATCCTGACCGAGCCGGAGGCGAGCCTGATCAAGCAATATGTGGCGCTGATGCAGACCGAGGGCGTGACGCTCGTCTTCACCGAGGACGGCGTCGTCGCGATCGCCGACCTGGCGGCGCAGGTCAATGCCAGCCTCGAGAATATCGGCGCGCGCCGGCTGCAGACGATCATGGAGCGCGTGCTCGACGAGGTCAGCTATTCGGCCAGCGAGCGCAACGGCGAGACCATCACCGTCGATGGCGCCTATGTCCACGCCCGCGTCGATGATCTCGCCAAGGACCAGGACCTGTCGCGCTACATCCTCTAGCCGGCGCCAGGCGGCAATTTCTCGAACTGCGGCAGCGCCGCGTCGATATGAGCCCAGGGCAGCGCCGAGCTGGTGTAGAGCGCGCCGGTCATCTCGAGCCAGCTCGGATCGTCCAGCGTGGCCACTTTCAGCGGCACGATCGCTCCGCCCGGCGGCTGGCTGTAGATCGGCGTGCCGCAGGTCTCGCAGAAGAAGCGCGTGACGTCGTTGCCGGAATCGCCCTTCACGACGAAATGCCGGGGCGTGCCCTTCGTCAGCACGAAAGCCGCCGCCGGCAGCACCGCGAGGGTGGCAAAGCCGCCGCCGGACGAATATTGGCAGTCGCGGCAGTGACAGTTCATCACAGCCAGCGGCTCCATGCTCGCGCGATAGCGGATGGCGCCGCATCGGCAGCCGCCTTCGAACGGTGCAACCATTTCTTATCCCTCCCAATTTCGCCCATCATCGGGTGCGCCAGTCTAGCGTGCCGGTTCCGCCCGGCGCCAGTTGACCCGGCGCGCGTTTGTTGCAAAAAGCTAAACCTTCCGTGGGGTTGCAAGGGAAAAGACGAATGGCGCGGCAGAATTACCTCTTTACCAGCGAAAGCGTATCCGAAGGCCACCCCGACAAGGTGTCAGACCGCATCTCCGACGAGGTGGTGGACCTGTTCTTCCGCGAAGGCCCCAAGAGCGGCTTGTCGGAATGGGACATCCGCGCGGCCTGCGAGACGCTGTGCACCACCAATCGCGTGGTGATCGCAGGCGAGACACGGGGGCCCAAGCATATCGGCCCCGCGGAAGTGGAAGAGGTCGCGCGCCAGGCGATCAAAGCCATCGGCTACGAGCAGGAGGGCTTTCACTGGAAGAAAGCCCAGGTCGAGGTGCTGCAGCACGCCCAGTCCGCGAATATCGCCCAGGGCGTTGAAGCATCGGGAAACAAGGACGAGGGGGCCGGCGACCA
>DASWOE010000009.1:0-3370 GCA_036398875.1 Rhizomicrobium sp. | reverse complement strand
GGCGCGGGCGGCGCCGCCGTCGGCGTCCCCCATGAGAATCAGGAGGCGCGACCGCCCCGTTCGGTTTCGGCTTGCGCGGCCGCGGCGCGGGCCGAGCGGCGTGCGGCGGAGAGATAATTGTCCGGCTCGATCACCGGCTGCGGCGACGGCGCTGCGCCGAAGGGATCGGCGGCGAAGCCGCTCGGCCCGAAGGCGGCTTCGGCCGCGAAAGGCGTGGCGGCGCCGGTGTCGAAGGCCGGCGCGAAGGGATCGGCGCTGGCATGGAAAGGCTGGCCGGCCGGTTCGGCGAAGGGCGGCGCCTCGAAGCTTTGCTGGGTCGCGAAAGCCGGCGTCTGCGGCTGGGCGAAGGGCGAGGTCTGCGCCGGCGCGGACTCGAACGGGCTCGCATGGCTGGTGCTGACCGCGGCGCGCAATTCGGCGACCTGTTCGCGCTGGCGCGTCTCGGACTGCTCGATGCGCTGCGCCAGGCGCTTGATGTTGTCTTCCAGGGCGTCGTTCTGGGTCGGCGTCTCGAAGCGCGTGACGATGTCCGACAGGCTGCGCTCGATGCCGGACAGGCGGCGGTCGATCGCCGGATCGGGCGCGCGCGTCTCCAGCCGCGAGAGATTGTCTTCCAGCCGCGCGATGGCGCTGGCGGTTTCGCCGTCGCGCCGCAGCGCCGCGGCGTCCTCGTCCTTGCGCGCCTCGATGCTCCTGATCGCATGTTCGAGAGCGTCGTTGCTGGCCTGGGCGGCGCGTTCCACCGAACGCAGGCGCTCGTCGATCAACGAGACATGGCTCATGCTCTGGTCGATCTGCGCGACTTTGTAGTCGATCTGCGAGACGCGCTGGTCGATGCCGCGCGTCGCCTGCTCGCTTTCCTGGCGGGCCTGCGCGAGCCGTCCGGCCAGGGCTTCGAGATTGGTCGCCAGCGCGCCGATCTGCGTCGCGGACTGGTTGGCCGTCGCGGAAATCTGGTCGGCGAGGCGCGACAGGCCCTGGTGCAGGCCCTTGATCGCATCGCGCGTGCCGTCGCTGGTCGTGGCGTGCTCGACCCGCGCCAGGCGGTCGGCAAGGCTTATGACGCTGCCGCCGAGCTGGTCGAAGGCTTGAGATTGTTCGCGGGCGGTGACGTTGATCTCGGCCGCCGCCTTGCTCATGGCGCGGTTGTTTTCGGTCTGGTTGCGTTCGGCCGATTCCAGGCGCCGCGCCACCTGGCGCAGCTGGTCTTCGATCCGGCGATAGACGTCGTTGCTTTCGGTCTCGCTCTTGGCGACGCGGGCCAGCATGTCCTCGGTGTCGCGGCCCTGTGCCATGGCGCGAGGCTCGGGCGCGGCGGCGTAACCGATGCCGTTTGAGGACCATTGTTCACGGGCTGGGGTCATATCGTCCGGCGTGTCGGAAAAGCTGCGGAGTATTCGCCGTGTCATCCATTCGCCGACCGAGAGGCCTTCCCGCCGCGCCGCCGCTCTCGCTGCTTCGCGGGCCTCGGGCGGTATGCCCGCCACGTTCCAGGGAATGTCAGGCCGCATTTCGACTCACTTAGCACCGGACCCGCTAACATAAGTACCGGTGTCAAGATTTAGTGTAAAGAATGGTTCGACACCCGATTCGCAGCGGCAACTCCGAGGAGCCGTTGCGAACCGCATCTTTCGCCGATCAGCGTTAATGTCGGGTTAGCGACCCACACCGGCACGGTGCAGCTCGGCTTCGAGCCGGCCGGTGATCCAGAACCAGGCCATCCGAAAGTCGGAAACCAGCGACCATGCCGGATAGGTGAAGGTCGCCGGGCGGTTCTTCTCCACGAAGAAATGCGCGGCCCAGGCGGGGCCGTAGCCGGCGACGAGCGCGATCAGCGCAAGGACCGGCCGCCCCGTCGCGACGGCGGCGGCCAGGCTCGCGAGCGCAAGACCCGTCCCGGCGAAGTGCAGATTGCGGGTCGCGGGCTTGGCGTGCTCCTGGAGATAATACGGCCAGAAGTCGCGATAGGTCGCGATCGGCCGGTTGGTGCGCGCGCCTTCGGTCACGGCGCGCCTTCGCTGCCGCGCAACGGGGACGCCGGCGGCGCGGGCGCCGTCGTCTCCTTGCCGGCCTTGGCGCTCGGCATCGGCGTGGCGACCGGCGCCGGCGCGTCGTCCTTGTGCGGTCCCAATCCCAGATCGGTGGCGAAGAGCTGCGTGACATAGACCGTATCGCCGTTCACCGCGGCGCCGACGCCCGTCTTGTTGTAATCGGCAAAGGAGAGATTTTCCTTGTGCGGCGCGCTGGCCAGCCAGCTGTCGACGAAGCGGTGCGCGAAGGTCTCGATATCGACTCCGGTCGCCGCCGCGTAATGCTGCGCCGCCATGTTCTCGCCCAGAAGGCCCTGGAAATGGGCGTCTTCCGCCATCAGGATCGACGCGGAGGTGTCGCCATTGGGCGCGGTGTGCGCGAAGTAGTTCTTCGCCGCCATGTCCGCGGCGCGCTTGCGCGCGACGTCGCGCAGTTCCGGATCGATCGCCAGCGTCCGCGCCTTCGGGTCGATATGCGCGCGCTCGTCGGAGACCAGCGCCGCGATGCGCAGTTCGAGCGCCGCCATCACGGTCTTCGGATCGGGCGGCGGCGGCGGACCGATCACGGCCTGCATGCTGGCGCAGCCCGCCAGCAGAACAAGCAGGCAGAGGGGAAGCAGCCTGTGCATGCCTATGGCAGGATCTCGAACAGCCCGGCCGCGCCCATGCCGCCGCCGATGCACATGGTGACGACGCCGAGCTTGGCCTTGCGCCGGCGGCCTTCGAGCAGCAGATGCCCCGTCATCCGCGCGCCCGACATGCCATAGGGATGGCCGATGGAGATCGCGCCGCCATCGACGTTGCACTTGTCGTGCGCGATGCCGAGCACGCTCATGCAATGGACGGTCTGGCTGGCGAAGGCCTCGTTCAGCTCCCACAGATCGATGTCCTCGACCTTCAGGCCATGGCGCTTCAGCAGCCGCGGCACGGCATAGATCGGGCCGACCCCCATCTCGTCCGGCTCGCAGCCGGCGACGGCGAAGCCGCGGAAAATACCTAGCGGCGCGATGCCGCGCTTCGATGCCTCGGCGCCGTCCATCACCACCACGGCCGCGGCGCCGTCGGCGAACTGCGACGCGTTGCCGGCGGTGATGTACTTGCTGAAGCCCGGGAACAGCGGCCGCTTGGCTATGGGTATCGCCATCACCTGCGGGTACACCTCGGGCACCACCGGCTTCTGCAGCGCCCGGTCCGCCGCCGCTCCTTTCCTGCCTCTCTTCCCGCCGCCGTCGCCGCCCGAGGAGCCGTCGCCCGATCCAGACGAGGCGCCTCCGCTGGCACCGCTCCCTTTGGAATCGGGGGCATCTTTTTGGCCCGGTGAGGAGGGCGTGTCTGACGAC
>DASWOE010000008.1:0-3808 GCA_036398875.1 Rhizomicrobium sp. | reverse complement strand
GAGGCGGCACCTCTGCTTGGTCGGAATCCGCACCTGAGTTGTCGTGATGGGTTGGCTCCACAATGGCCGTTATTTGCTTCCAACGATAGCGGTGCTTTCGATTGTCGATCACGTTCGCAATCACGATGACGCCCCCCGTCGCGGCCATTTCCCAGCAAGCCGCAACGGGAGTGTCCCCACAAAGCCGCCCACGGCGGAGAACGAGAGAATGAATGCCAAATCCAACAATCCCATGCGCCTCAGCAAGATGTTTCGCCAATCGGTCCACCTCAGAGAAATGGCAATCACGAAAACCGCGACCAGGACGATTACGGTTCGACGATAGCTCTTTGGCGGCGCGCTCCCGCTCACCATGCAGATGACGAGAGTCAAAACCGAAATCGAAAGCGAGGCGGCCGCCGCGAGGAACAGAGCAGTTGGGTAGGTGAAATCCATGGCGCTCCCTACAATGCGCGCGGTCCAGTTTTGCAAACCGACCAAAGGACCGAAGACTAACGTTCAATATATAGTAATTAATTCAAACACTTAATTGGTCGGAGCGGCGGGATTTGAACCCACGACCCCCAGTCCCCCAGACTGGTGCGCTAACCAGGCTGCGCCACGCTCCGTTTCCAATGTGCATCGCGGTCGATGGGGGCCGGCCGGAGCCGCTCGCGCGAAGGTCGCGGACTATAGTCGCGGACACGCGAAAGGCAAATCGACCGATCAGAACCGCGACACGGCCTGGAGCCTCGCCTTGAGCCGCAACAATTCCGCCAGAAGGATTTCCAACGTCACCTGCTCCGGCTCGGCGAGCGTCGCAGAGCCGCCGGCAGGCCCGATCACCGGCACCGCGATATCGGCAACGGGAGCAGGCGGTGCGGGCTCGGGCGCGCGCTCCAGCGCGATGATGTTCGACGGCGCCGCAAGCTCGACCAGGCGGACGAAGGGGACCGGCGCCGACGCCGCCTCGCCGCGGCCAAGCTCGGCGACATGACGCGTACCCTTGTCGCGCAGGATCTTCTGCACGCCCTTGATGGTGAAGCCGTCGCCGTAAAGAAGCGCGCGGATACCGCGCAGCAGATCGACGTCTTCCGGGCGATAGTAGCGGCGGCCGCCGGCGCGCTTGACCGGCTTGATCTGCGCGAAGCGGGCCTCCCAGAAGCGCAGCACATGCTGCGGCACGTCGAGCTCGGCCGCGACCTCGCTGATGGTGCGGAAGGCTTCCGGCGATTTGGCGCGGAATACGGCGGTGGCCAGCACGCGCGATCAATCCTTCTTGTTCGGGTCGGGCGTCTGCCCGTTGATGACGGCCTTCAATACATGACTCGGGCGAAATACCAGAACGCGGCGCGGCGCGATCGGCACCTCGTCACCGGTCTTCGGATTGCGGCCCATGCGCTGGCTTTTCTGGCGCACGGCAAACGTGCCGAAGGAGGAGAGCTTGACGGTCTCGCCCCGCGAGAGCGCCGAGCACACTTCCTCCAGCAGGTCCTCGACCATCTGCGCGGACTCGTTGCGCGACAGCCCGACGGCCTGGAACACCGCTTCGGTGAGGTCGGCGCGGGTCAGCGTATCGGTGGACATGGGCGACTCCCTTATGCCTAATGAAGGGTAGGCGCGGGCGGATTATCCGTCAACGTCAAAGGGATAGGGGAAAGAATTGACGCTATGCGCTACCAGCGCAGCAAGCTGGCGCCCCAGGTGAAGCCGCCGCCCATGGCCTCCAGCAGGACCAGCTGACCCGGCTTGATGCGGCCATCGCCGACAGCCGTGGCCAGGGCCAAGGGCACCGAGGCGGCCGAGGTGTTGCCATGCAGCGCGACGGTGGTGACCACCTTGTCCGGCGAAATTCCGAGCTTGCGGGCCGTGCCGTCGAGGATGCGCTGGTTGGCCTGGTGCGGCACGAACCAGTCGATATCGGAGACCTTGAGCCCGGCCTGCTCCACCGAGGCGACGATGGCGGCCGAGATGTTGGTCACCGCATGACGAAAGACCTCCTTGCCCTGCATGCGCAGATGGCCGGTGGTCCGGGTCGAAGACGGGCCGCCATCGACATAAAGAAGGTCGTGCAAGCGGCCGTCGGAGAATATCTTGGTGTTGAGCACGCCGCGGTCGGAATTGTCGCCCCCGCCCTCATGCGCCTGCAGCACCACGGCGCCGGCGCCGTCGCCGAACAGCACGCAGGTGGTGCGGTCGGTCCAGTCCATCAGCCGGCTCATGGTCTCGGCGCCGACCAGCAACACCGTCTTGGCCATTCCCGTCTTGATGAAACTGTCCGCCACCGCCATCCCGTAGATGAAGCCGGAGCACACCGCCTGCACGTCGAAAGCGGCGCCGTGATTCATGTTCAGCCGCGCCTGAAGGGTCGTCGCGGTCGCGGGAAAGGTCTCGTCCGGCGTGGTGGTGGCGCAGACGATGAGATCGAGTTCGTTGGCGTCCAGCCCCGCCATGGCGAGGGCGCGGCGCGACGCCTCCAGCGCCAGATCGGAGGTCTTCTCGCCATCGACCACGACATGGCGCTGACGGATGCCGGTGCGCTCGCGGATCCATTCGTCGGAGGTCTCGACGCGCTTGGCCAATTCGGCGTTGGTAAGGACGGTCGGCGGCAGATACGCGCCGCAGCCGACGATCTGGGACCGGATCACGAGGCGGCGGCCTCCGGTTCGAGCGTCCTGATGCCGCGGCGGTCATCGACGATGCGGCGGATGACGCCCGCCTTCGCCATGTCGATGGCCATGTCGAGGGCGCTGGCGAAGCCCAGCGCATCGGCGCCGCCATGGCTCTTCACCACGACGCCGTCCAGGCCGAGGAAGATGCCGCCATTGGAGGCGCGCGGATCGAGCTTGCGGCGCAGCGCATTCAGCGCGCCGCCGGCGATGGTGGCGCCCATGCGGCCGAAAATGGAACGGCGCAGCGCGCTGCGCAGGAAATGCGTGACGGTCCTGGCGGTGCCCTCCGCGGTCTTGAGCGCGATGTTGCCGGTGAACCCGTCGGTCACCACGACATCGACCGTGCCTTCGCCGATATCGTCGCCCTCCACGAAGCCGCAGAACTCCATCGGCAGCGCCGGACTGTTGCGCAGGATGTGCGCCGCGCCCTTGACCGCATCGTTGCCCTTCACCTCCTCGGAGCCGACATTGAGGATGCCGACGGTCGGCCGGTCGAGGCCGAGAATGGCGCGGGCGAACGCCTCGCCCATCACCGCGAAATCGACGAGCTGCTCGTCGCTCGCGGTCACATTGGCGCCGACATCGAGCACCACGCTCTGGCCGCGCTTGGTCGGCCACAGGGCCGCGATGGCGGGACGCGAAATCCCTTCGAGCGTGCCGAGCTGGAACATCGCCATCGCCATCAGCGCGCCGGTATTGCCGGCGGAGACGGCGACTTCCGCCTCCTTGGTCTTGACCGAATCGATGGCGCGCCACATCGAGGTGTTGCGGCCGCGGCGCAGCGCCAGGCTCGGCTTCTCCTCCATCCGCACCCGCTCGGCCGCGTGGCGGACGGCGACGCGTTCGTGCAGCTTGGCGCGCTTGGAGAGCAAGGCGTTCAGCTCCGTCTCGTCGCCATGCAGGATGAATTTCACGGTGGGATGGCGAAGGACCGAGCGCGACAACGCGGTCACGACCACGCCGGGCCCGGCATCGCCGCCCATGGCGTCAATCGAGACGGTCAACTCGCGGGCCAAGAGTGCCTCGCTTTCCTGCCCGCGCGTCGGCGTATCGGATCAGGCTTCGGTCTTCGCAACTTCGCGGCCGTCATAATGGCCGCATGCGCCGCACACATGGTGCGGGCGCTTCTGCTCGCCGCAGTTGGGGCACTCATTGTG
>DASWOE010000007.1:0-14142 GCA_036398875.1 Rhizomicrobium sp. | reverse complement strand
GGCCGAGCGCGGCCCACCGGTCGAGCGTCGCGGCCGCCGCCGCCGCGACGTCCGCGGCATGTTCGGCCTCGAACACCTGCGCCTGCGCCAGCGCATGCAGGCGGTCGCCGCGCATCTGCAGCACCGCCGCGGCGGCGAAGCTGCCGCCGATCAGCACGACGCAGACGAGGACCGTCAGGCGGATGTTGCGCGTCGTCGCCCGCGCCAGACCGGCGGCGAGGGGAATGCTCTGTGCTGCACCTGCTTGCGCCACAGTCGGCGAACCCTCATGGAGCGCCGCCCAGTCGAGCGCGTCAGCGCGAGACGTCCGGGCGCGCGACCAGACCAGAAAGCGAATCAGTCGCCTTCAGGTCATTATGCGAATCGCGGACTCGCTGTCACGAAAGTTAACGAGTGGTTACTCAAGCATCTTGGTGGCGACCTCGAACAGATTGGCCGACAGCCCGTCGAGCTTGGTGAGCGCTTCCAGCTCCCTGCGCATCAGCGCCTGCCGGTTGCCGTCATAGCGGCGCCAGGCCTCGAACGCGCCGGCCATCCGCGCCGAGACCTGCGGATTGATCTTGTCCAGCGCTGCGGCGACCTCGCCGACGAGCGCATAGCCGCGCCCGTCCCCGGCATGGAAGCGCAGGTGATTGCCGGCAAAGGCGCCGACCAGCGAACGAACCCGGTTGGGATTCTTCAGATCGAAGGCCGCGTGCTTCATCAGCCGGCGCACGGCATCGACCGTGCCGGGCAGGCACGATCCGGCCTGCAGGCTCATCCATTTGTCCAGCACCAGCGGGTCGTTCCGGAAGCGGTCGTGGAAATCGGCGAACGCCGCGTCGCGCCGGGGCGACTCCATGCGCGTCAGCGCGCCCAGGCCGGCGATCATGTCCGTCATGTTGCTTGCCGCGCGATAATGCGCCTCGGCCAGCGTGGCGGCGTCCTCGTCGTCCGCGGCCGTCAGATGGCGCAGGCAGGCATTGCGCAGGCTGCGCCGCCCCGCCGGCCCCGCGCCGGGATCGAAGATGCCGGGCGTCGTCATCTCGTCGTAGAGCGCCCGGATGCGCGCGCCATGCGCCGCGGCGACGGCGCGGATCAGCGCCATGCGGCCCGCGAAGATGCCGTCGGGATCGGGCGTCGCCATCGCCTGCGCCAGCTCGCTGTCCAGCGGCGGCAGCATCATGAAGGCGGCAGTGGCCGGGTCCTTCCGCGCATCGGTCAGCACCGCGCCGATGGCATCGACATAGGGCTTCTCGCCCGACAGCGCGCCGCCCCGCGCCGCCGCGGCCAGCAGGATCTGCGTCGCCAATTTCTGCGCCGCTTCCCAGCGGTTGAAGTCGTCCGGATCGGCCTTCATCTGGAAGGCCAGTTCGTCGGCGCCATGGCCGGTGACGAAATTTGCCGGCGCCGAAAAGCCGCGTCCCAGCGACACCAGGGGCTTCTGCGCGACATCGGCGAAGCGGAACGTCGCCTGCGCCGTCGTCAGCTCCAGCACGCGCTCGTCCGGTCCCGGCGCGGCCTCGCCGTCCAGCGTCAGCGGCATCGGATTGCCGTTCTGGCCGATGAAGCCGATCCGCACCGGCACCACCATCGGCTTTTTGTCCGGCTGGCCCGGCGTCGGCGCCAGCGCCTGCGTCAGCGTCAAGGCGAAGGTCTTGGCCGCCGCATCGTAATCGCCCTTCGCGGTGATCGTCGGCGTGCCGGCTTGGGCGTACCACAGGCGGAACTGCGTCAGGTCGCGGCCGCTCGAATCCTCGAAGCACCTGACCCAGTCCTCGACCGTCGCCGCCTGGCCGTCATGGCGCTTGAAATAAAGGTCGGTCGCCTTGCGATAGCCGTCCGGCCCCACCAGCGTCTGCAGCATGCGGATGACCTCGGAGCCCTTGTCGTAGACCGTCGCGGTGTAGAAATTGTCGATCGTGATGTAGTTTTGCGGCTGCACCGGATGGGCGAGCGGGCCGGCATCCTCCACGAACTGGCGCATGCGCAGCGCCTTGACGTCGTTGATGCGGCACACGCCGTGGCTGCGCATGTCGCCGGAGAAGCTCTGGTCGCGGAAGACGGTGAGGCCCTCCTTCAGCGAAAGCTGGAACCAGTCGCGGCAGGTGATGCGGTCGCCGGTCCAGTTGTGGAAATACTCGTGCGCCACCACGCTCTCGATGCGGGCATAGTCGTCGTCGGTCGCGGTCTGCGGCGAGGCCAGCAGCAGCTTGTCGTTGAAGATGTTGAGGCCCTTGTTCTCCATCGCGCCGAAATTGAAGGCGCTGACGGCGACGATCATGAAGATGTCCAGATCGTATTCGCAGCCGTATTTCTCCTCGTCCCAGCGCATCGCGCGCTTCAGGGAATCCATCGCATAGGCGACCTTGGCCTCGTTGCCGTGCTCGCAATAGATCGCCAGGTCCACCGGCTTGCCCGAGCCGCGCACATAGGTGTCCTTGAGCACGCCCAGGTCGCCCGCCACCAGCGCGAAGAGATAGCAGGGCTTGGGGAACGGATCGTTCCACACCGCGAAATGCCGCCCGTCCTTCGTCTCGCCGCTCGCGATCGGATTGCCGTTCGACAGCAGGATCGGATATTTCGCCTTGTCCGCCTCGATCCGCGTCGTGTAGACCGCGAGATTGTCGGGCCGGTCGAGGAAATAGGTGATGCGGCGGAAGCCCTGCGCCTCGCACTGGGTGCAGAACATCCCCTTGGAGGTATAGAGCCCGTTCAGCGTCGTGTTGTTTTGCGGCGAGATCTCGGTGACGATTTCGAGCGTGAACGCATCGGGCGGCCTGTGCAGAGTCAGCGCGGTCTCGTCCAGCGCATATTCGCCGGCGCCGAGAACGCGTCCGTCGATCGCGACCGACACAAGCTTCAATTCCTCGCCGTTCAGCACCAGCGGCGTGCCGGCCGCGCCCTGGCGCTTGACCTTGGATGTCGCGGTGACCCGCGTCGCGGCGGGATCGAGCACGAAATCGAGCGCGATCTCGAAAATATGATGGTCGGGCGCGCGATAGTCCTTGAGATGAATGGCGCGCGGCTCGTCGGTGCGCATGGGGCTTCCTTGTGAGGGGCGGGCGCACAATACCCACAGCAAACACAACTGTCATGGCCCGCGGCTGCGGGCCATCCAGGTGAAGACGGCGCGATCTCGAAGAATTGAGCGCAGCGAGTTTTGCGCTCCCGCCGGCTCATCGACTGGATGGCCCGCAGTCTCGGGCCATGACACCGGCGGGCGTCAGTCCCACCCCAGACAGCGCAAGGAAATGCCGGTCTTCCAGGGCCTCAGGCAATCCTGCGCCGGGGCGATCGGGCCCTTGTCCTCGGCGCGCAGCCGCGCGGCGCGCAACGGCGTATCGGGATGGTTCCCGATCCAGCTCGGCGGGCAGCCCTCTTTGCCGCACACCGAACGGTCGATGCGCTGCAGAAGATCGGCCATGTGCGAGGGCTTCTCGTGCATGCGCCGCAGCGTCGCCGCGCCGTCGTCGTCGGCCTGGCTTTCGAAGCGGCGCGAATAGGCCGATTGCAGGATGATGCCGGGCAGGATGGCGCCGATCTGGCTGACCTGCGACATGTCGCCGGTGAAGACGGCGAGCCCGGCCGGCACCAGCGTCGCCTCGTACACGCGCTGCAATTGATGGGCGTGATCGACATGGCTCATCTCGTGCGCGAACACGCCCTCGATCTCGGCATCGGCCTTCACGAACGCCCAGAGCTGATCGGTCATCACGATGGTTCCGTCCGGCAGCGCGAAGGCGTTGGGGCCGAGCACGCCGCCGCCGCGGAACACCAGCCGATAGCCGGCCGTGCCGCCCTTGGCATGCGCCGCCACGCGGGTGAAGAGCCGCGCCGCCTTCGCCTGGTCGGCGGCCGGCAGCGCGGTCGGGCGCAGCGCCACGCGGTCCAGCGCCAGCAGGGTCTGCTCCGACATCGTGTGCGCCACGTCCGGCAGCGTCCGCAGCGCCAGCCATTCGGCGGCGATCGGCACCGCCTGGGAGATGAAATAGGTTCCGGCGAGCAAGCTCACCAGCAGCGACAGGCCGGCGATCGGCCAGGCGCGCTCCAGCCGGTCGGTGAAGCGGCCGCGCCGCCACTTGCGCAGGGCCCGCAGCAGCGCGTCGGCGCCGTCATTGTCGTCGGTCTCGAAGCGCGCGCCGCCGGGCAGGTCGAAACGGCGCGTCAGCTTCGCGAGCCGGGCGGTGACCGTCACCGCGAGCGCCGGCGCCTCGGCCAGCACCGCGCCGCCCTCATCGACGATCCTCAATATCCGGTCCGCCTCGGCGCTGGCCCGCGCCGGCACATGCCGCGCCGCGGCGGGCAGGAAGAAGCGGCCCTCGATCGTTCCGCTCATAGCCCGAACCCGAAATCGAAGAAGCCGGCGATCTCCTCGCCGATCGCGCTCTGCGCGCCGAGCGCCTCGGCCGTGAAGCCGTCCAGATCGCCGGTGACGACCAGCGCATATTTGCGCATGCGGTAGCGGGCGAGGCGGATCCGCGCGAACGGATAGTACAGCCCGGCGGTCAGCACGATCAGCAGCGCATTCGTCACCACGATCCAGGCCACGCGCAGGCCCGAGGCGCGCGACGACAGCCGGAACCCGCCTTCCAGCGTGGTGCGGCCGATCGACAGATTGGTCACCAGCGTGGTCACGAAGCTCGACACGAAGGCGGCGCCCAGCCCGAACAGCGCGAAGAACAGGAGCATGAAATTCTGCCGCCCGATCGGGATGCTGAACCGCCCCAGCACGTCATGCGCCCGCGTCGCCAGCACCACCAGTCCGGCCGAGCCGGCGATCACCGCGACCATGAGGGCGACGATCACGACGAAGCCGAGCAGGTAGATGACGTAGATGCGCCCGGCCGGGAACGCCGTCTTGAAGGCGCGGCCGCCGAAGCGGTGGTGGTTGATGTAGAAATAGTCGTGCACGCGCCGCGTCAGCGGAATGAGAAGGAACAGCGCGATGGCCGCCGCCGACCACACCACATAGGCGATGAAGGCCTCGAAATAGCTCGCCTCGAAGTTGAACCGCACATTGCGCCACGAGGTGTTGCGCGCGTTGAACCGGATCGACGAATTGGCCAGCCAGGGCAGCGCCGCGGCCAGGACCAGCAGCCAAAGGCCGGCGCTGACCGGCACGAACACCACGCTCAGCGAATAGCCCAGGAACAGCGTCAAGGCGATGGCGCGGCCGACCAGGATGCGCCAGGCGCTGGCGTGATATTCGAAGGAATGCCCGTCCAGAAAGGTGTTGCCGGTGAAGTAGCGCTGCGTGCGCACCTTCGCCCAGGCGCTGTAGATGCCGAGCGTGATCACGCTCAGCGCGACGTTCACGATCCAGATGCGGAAATACTCCGTACCCCTGCCGCGAAACTCGACGCCAAGGACCGTCGGCGCGCCCTCAAGCTGCGCAAGCGACTCCGCCATGACTGGATTGCCCGCTGCCCCACGCCCGCCACTATGAGGGGCTTGCGCGACGTTCGCCACCGCCGGTCGCAGGAGGGGTTAGGAAATACGGTTAATTGCGGAACGGCCCGCTCCGCGCGGCTTACGCGTCGCCCTCGATCGCGCTCAGCAGGTCCTGGGCGTCGTGCGCGAGCTCGACCAGGGCGTTGGGCATGTCTTCGCCCGAGCGGCGGGCCCATTCGATCAGGCCGCTGGCGAACGCCACCAGCTTGGGGGCGCTGGCGATCGTGCGGGCCTGGCGCTCGATCCGGGCCGGATCCAGGTCGTATTCGGCGCCGGGCACGCGCCAGCCGCCCCACTCGGCCTGGCCGGTCACCACCACGGGATAGGTTCCCGGCACCGGATGGCGGGCGCAGTCTTCCGAGGGCTGCCACTTGTTGCGCGCGCGCACGACGCGCCAGAACTCGCCGTCCGTCCTGCGTTCGCCGGTCGCCGGCTCTTCCGCCTGCAGTTCGTCGGCGGTGAATTCGCGGCCGAGGCCGACGTCGTAATGCACGCGGATCGGCTCATCGAGTCCTTTCGCCCAATGCGGCACGACGTGTTCGATCAGCGCCCAGGTGCCGACCGGCTTCACATAGACGCGCTGGCTCTTGTGGAACTGTGCCTTGGCCATGTCGAAGTCCTGCTTACCCAGGGTAAGGCTGCCATGCTTCCACTTAAACCCGCGTTAAGATGCCGGACTCGCTTTGAACGGTTTGCGTGTTCTATCGTCGCGCAAATTCCAAAAGAGACAGGGCAGGGCGCATGAATTTCGACTTCTCCGACGATCAGAAGATGCTCAAGGACCAGGCCCGGAAGTTCCTGTCCGAAAAATGCACGACCAGGACGGTGCGCGCGGTGTTCGAAAGCAGCGCGCATCACGACGCCGCGCTGTGGAAACAGATCGCGCAGATGGGCTGGACCGGCACCGCGATCCCCGAAGAATTCGGCGGGCTGGGCCTGGGCTATCTCGAACTCTGCGTCATCGCCGAAGAGATGGGCCGCGCGCTCGCGCCGGTGCCGTTCTCCTCGACCGTCTATCTCTTCGCCGAGGCGCTTCTCGTCGCCGGCGGCGACGCGCAGAAGAAGACATACCTGCCGCAGGTTGCGAGCGGCGAAATCATCGGCACCTTCGCCCGCGCCGAGGGGCCGGGCGCGGTGCTGCCCAAGACCATCCGCACCACGCTCAAGAACGGCAAGCTGAGCGGCCGCAAGATCGCCGTGATCGACGGCCCGATCGCCGATTTCGCCGTCGTGCTGGCACAGACGTCCGAAGGCGCGGGCGAGCGCGGGCTCCAGCTTGCCCTCGTCGATCTCAAGGGCGCGGGCGTGACGCGCACCGCCCTGGACGCGCTCGATGCGTCGCGCGGCCATGCCGACCTGGTGTTCGAGAACGCGGCCGCCGAGCCGCTCGGCGCGATCGGCGAAGGCTGGTCGGATGCCAACCGCGTGCTCGACCGCGCCGCGATCCTGATCGCCTTCGAGCAGGTCGGCGGCGCCGATGTCTGCCTCGCCGCGGCCAAGGATTATGCGATGAACCGCTATGCCTTCGGCCGTCCCATCGCCTCGTTCCAGGCGATCAAGCACAAGCTGGCCGACATGTACGTCAACAACGAGCTGGCGCGCTCCAACGCCTATTACGGCGCCTGGGCGCTCTCGACCGGCGCGCGCGAGCTGCCGCTGGCGGCCGCCTCGGCGCGGGTCAGCGCCACCCAGGCCTTCGACTTCGCGGCGAAGGAGAACATCCAGACCCATGGCGGCATCGGCTTCACATGGCAGATGGATTGCCACTTCTACTACAAGCGCGCCAAGGAGACGGGCCTGGTGCTCGGCCCCCAGCGCGCCTGGAAGGACAAGCTCGTC
The DNA here is from genome assembly GCA_036398875.1 of Rhizomicrobium sp. Lineage (GTDB taxonomy): Bacteria > Pseudomonadota > Alphaproteobacteria > Micropepsales > Micropepsaceae > Rhizomicrobium. The sequence continues at coordinate 6,870 of DASWOE010000007.1, read as the reverse complement.
ACCGCCCTCGAAACCAGCAACGCGTAAGGGGACACAATCATGGACTTCGAAGACAGCCCCGAAGAGGCGGCGTTCCGCGCCGAGGTTCGCACCTGGCTCGATGCCAATGCCCGGCGGCGCGACGGCAAGCGCGACCGGCTGGTCGATGAATTGGAGACCGCTGCCGGCGACGAATTGGCGGCCTCGCGCGCCTGGCAGAAGACCAAGGCCAAGGCCGGCTATGCCCGCATCACCTGGCCCAGAGGCATGGGCGGCATCGGCGGCACGCCGATGCAGTCCATCATCTTCGGCCAGGAAGAGGGCAAATACGACGTCGCGACCGGGGCGCCCTTCGCCATCGGGCTCGGCATGTGCATCCCGACCCTGACGACCTATGGCTCGGACGAGGCGAAGAAGCGCTATGTCTGGCCCGCGGTGCAGGGCGACGAGATCTGGTGTCAGCTCTTCTCCGAGCCGGCCGGCGGTTCCGACGTCGCCAATCTGCGCACCAAGGCGGAGAAGGGCGAAGACGGCGCCTGGACCATCAACGGCTCCAAGATCTGGACCACCGGCGCGCAATTCTCCGACTACGGAATATTGCTCACCCGCACCGACCCCCATGTGCCCAAGCACAAGGGGCTCACCATGTTCTATCTGTCGATGAAGGCGCCGGGCGTGGACATCCGCCCCATCAAGCAGGCGTCGGGCAATTCGGGCTTCAACGAGATCTTCTTCACCGACGTGAAGCTTCCCGACAGCCAGCGGCTCGGCGAAGTCGGCCAGGGCTGGCAGGTCGCGCTCACCACGCTGATGCATGAGCGCCTTGCCGTCGGCGGCGGCCAGGGCGGCGGCCTCGACGTGCCGCAGCTGATGGCGCTGGCGCGCGAGCTGGAGCTCGAAGACGGCCCCGCGATCAGGAACGCCGCGGTGCGCGAGAAGATCGCCGACTGGTATGTGCGCTCGGCCGGCCTCAAATACACGACCTTCCGCACCATGACCGCGTTGTCCCAGGGCAAGCAGCCGGGACCGGAGGCGTCGATCGCCAAGATCGTGGTCGCGTCCAAGCTGCAGGACCTTTCGGCCTTCGCGATGGACCTCGAAGGCGAGGCGGGCATCTTGCAGGGACCGGATGCGCCGATGCAGGGCGCTTTCCAGGGCGGCTGGCTGGGCGCGCCGGGCCTTCGCATCGCGGGGGGCACCGACGAGATCCTGCGCAACATCATCGCCGAGCGCGTGCTCGGCCTGCCGGGCGACATCCGCGTCGATAAGGACGTGCCGTTCAACAAGATCCCGACGGGGCGGTAGCTTCACACCCCTCCCGTTTGCGGGAGGGGTCATGTCGAACGGTGGCGACTGTCTTGCGCGCGGCCGCGATTTCCGGCTAATCGCACCAATGATCTCCTCGCCCTGCAACAAGATCTGCGTCATCGACGGGCTGGCCGACATCTGCATCGGCTGCGGCCGCAGCCTGCCGGAGATCGCGCGCTGGGGCCGCATGAGCGAAGACGAACGCTTGGCCATCATGGCGACCCTGCCCGAGCGCATGCGCGCGAAGGGCTTCACTCCGCCGGCGACGACATAAGAAAGACTGTCATGGCCCGCGGCTGTGGGCCATGCAATTCGGCATCGGACGCTCCAACAAACCGCAACCGACTCTGAAGGCGCGTTCCTACCCGAACCGCCGCTTCAGCCAATCGACCAGGATCGCGTTGAGCTCCGCGGGATGCTCCTGCTGGGTCCAGTGGCCGCAATTCTCGATCAGCTTCTTCTCCAGGTCGGGCACGAACTGTTCCATGCCCTCGGCCATCGCGGGCGAGAGCACGATGTCGTCCTGCGCCATCACCATCAGGCCGGGCACGTTCACCTTCTGCACCTGGCCTTCGCTCTGCTCCCAGTTGCGCGTGAAGTTGCGGTACCAGTTGATGCCGCCGGTTAAGCCGGTGCGGGTGAAGGTATCGACGTAGTATTTCATCTCGTCCGCATCGAGCAGCGGCTGCCCGCCGCCCCAGCCTGCCTCGTCGCTCTCCAGCGCGTGGACCAGCGCGAGATTGCGCCGCTCCGCCGGCAGCTTGGCGTAGTCGGCCGCCTTGATCCCCGCCTTGCGCATGAAGAAGCGGAAGGTCTTGCCGACGTCCCTGGCCAGCACCCCGTCGGCGACGCCCGGCTTCTGGAAGAACACGATGTACATGTCCTCGCCGAACACGGCTCGCATCATCGCGATCGGGTCCATCGGCCCGCGGGCCAGGAACGGCGTGTTCACGCCGATGACGCCGCGCACGCGGTCCGGGTGGCGCAGCGGCATCTGCCACACCACCATCCCGCCCCAGTCATGGCCGCAGAAGATCGCATCCTTGAGGTCCAGCGCGTCGAGCAGGCCGACCAGGTCGCCGGTCAGGTGCGCCATGTCGTAATCGGCGACCGCCTCGGGCCGCGAGGTGCCGCCATAGCCGCGCTGGTCGGGCGCGATGGCGCGGAAGCCGGCCGCCGCCAGCGCCGGCAACTGGTGGCGCCAGGAAAAAGCGAGCTCGGGAAAGCCGTGGCTGAACACCACCGGCACGCCGTCCTTCGGACCCATCTCATGGACCGCCATGTCGATGCCGTTGGTCCTGACGGTGTAGGGCTCGGGAAAGGGCGTCATGTGTTCCTCCGTAATTCCTCTTCGCCCCCGTCGTCATGGCCCGCGAATGCAGGCCATCCAGGCGGCGCTTGGCCTCGTCTTGCGTAAGGGCGCGCCCGGACAACCGTCGCGGTCGCGCCGGCTTCGACCGGGTGACCCGCATTCGCGGGCCATGACCGTGAGAGAGGGAGCCATGTGGACATCTACGCCGCGATGTTCAGCAGCTTCAGCATCTCCGCCCGCTCCGGCCCGGCCTTGGGCGGATAGAGGCCGCGGCGCATCTTGTCCGCCTTGGGCGTCGCCCACACCGCCATGATCCGCGCCATGATCGCCGGGCGCCGCAGGAACGCGGTCGGCTCGTCGAGCATGTGGAAGATGCGCGACATCGCCCGGCTCACCTCCGCATCGGCCCGCTGGGCCGGCATCAAGCCGTCCTCGGCGAAGCTCTTCGTCATGCGGGCGCGATAGCCGGGCCGGTACTGCGGATCGCGCGCATGCTCGGCGCGGCGGATGGCGTTGAGGTCGAGCGACACCATCGAATCGAAATAGGGCCGCATCGCCTCGGCGAGGTCGCGGTCGAATTTCTTCGCGCGCTCCGCCGGATCTTCGCCCGCATCCAGCACGGCGCGCAGCAGATGCGCCCCCACCACGCCGAGCGAACAGCCGCGTCCGTAGAGCGGATTGGTGCGGATCGCCGCATCGCCCAGCGCGAAGAAATTCAGCACCTGCGGCTCGCCGTCCTTCAGGTAGTGCCGCCACACATTGTGCAGCTCGCCCATCGAATAGACCCGGCTCACGGCCTCCGCGCGCTTGGGATCGATCCAGCGCGCCGCGCCCGGCATCGCCATGCAGGCGGCGTCGAAGACGTCCGGCTTGACCACGGCCAGGCGCAGGTCGGTCTCGATCTCCGGCACCGCCAGCGTCACCGAGAAATGCCGGTTGTCGGCGATGAACACGCCGTATTTGATGTAGCCGAGGTCGGCGCCGCCCTGCACGGAATTGTCGCGGGGCGGCTCGTCCTGGCCGTCGCGCAGCTTGTAATGCCGCGTGTAATAGAGGATGCCGCACGGGCTCGATTCTTCGCGCACGGCCGCGCCCTGCGCGCGCAGCCATTGCGGAAAGCTCGTATTGCGTCCCGTCGCATCGACCACGATGTCGGCGCGGACCTCCTCGATCCGGCCGTCGCGCTCGACCTTCAGCCCTTCGGCGGCCAGCCGCCCGTCCGCGCGCCGCAGCAGCACGCCGCGCACGCCGGCATCGCCGACGAAGGTCACGCCCGGCAGCTTCGCCGCATAGCGGCGCAGGATCAGTTCCAGCGTGGTGCGCCGGCTGAACAGCAGCTTCAGGTCCTCGTCGCCCTTCGCCGGCACATAGCTTCCCTTCAGGGTCGGCGGCAGGCCGTCCTCGAAGCCGAACAGGCGCGTGCCCTCGGCGAGAAGCTGCGCCATCAGATCGGGATAGCGGTCGCGGATCAGCGACGTCAGCCGGCCGAGGAAGGCATGGCTGTGGCGCAGCTGCGTGGCGCCGCGGCGCTCCCATTCGTAGAACGCCGCATCCGCCGACACCGAAGGCGGCGGCGGATCGCGGTCCAGAAGGGTGATGCGCCGCGCCCCGCCGCCGAAGGCGAGCGCCGCGCCCAGCCCGGCAATGCCGCTGCCCGCCACCAGGATGTGCTCGTCCCTGCGCATCACAGTCCTTCGGTCATCTTGGCAGCCGCGTCGCCGCCAATGCCAAGGCGCCCCAGCCGATGAGAAAACACACGCCGCCGAACGGCGTGACGAACGCGAAGCCCCGCAGCCCCGTCAGGGCGAGAAGATAGAGCGAACCGCAGAAGAGCAAAATGCCGGCGAGGAAAAAAGCCGCCGCTGTTGCCGCCGCGCCTGCCGCTGCGTCACGCAGGGCGAAGGCGGCCGCGGCGATCGCGAGCGCGTGATACATCTGATACCGCGCGCCCGTCTCGAAGATCGTCAGGGCGTGGGCGTCGAGCCGTCCTTGCAGGCCATGCGCCGCGAAGGCGCCGCAGGCGACGGCAAGCCCGCCATTGATCGCGGCGACCAGAAGCCAGCCATTCATGCGCAGCCGCATCCGCCGTGATGGCCGTGCGCCATCGGCTCGCGCGACTTGGCGATGGCCAGGCGCGACAGCTCCGCCGTCGCCGCGAAATCGGATTTCACCGCCGCCATCTGGCCGGGACCGGCCATCAGGTCGAGCGCCGTCATCGCCATCGACTTGGCGCCGTCGATCGCCGCGGCGTCGCCGGTCGGCGAGGCGGCATAGCGGGTGAATTCCGGATTGTGGATCACCACGACGGCCGGCGCGATGCCCAGGATCGGATGGATCGACGGCACGATATGGCTGACATTGCCCATGTCGGTCGAGCCGGCATAGCCGGGCGGCAGGCTGGCCAGCGGGACGAACGCGCGCCCCAGCGCCACCGCATTCGCCTCAAAGGCCTCCGCCATCGGCCAGTTGGTCTTGAGGTCGAGATAGTCGGTGTCGCCCCAATGCGCCTCCAGCCGGCAACCGGTCGCGAGCGCGCCGGCCTCGAAGCATTTCTGCACTCGCTGCTTCAGGGGCGCGAGCTCGTGCGCATCCGCGGCGCGGACGTAGAAGCGGCAGGCGGCGCGCTCCGGCACGATGTTCGGCGCCAGCCCGCCCTCGGTGATGATGCCGTGGATGCGGTCGGTGTTGCGGATGTGCTGGCGCAATTGCGCGATCGCCTGATAGGCGGTGACCACCGCGTCGAGCGCGTTCAGCCCGCGATAGGGCATCGCCGAGGCATGCGCCGAGCGGCCGTGGAAGATCGCCTCGACCTCCGAAATGGCGATGCAGGGCATGGTGACCAGGTTCTCGCTCGACGGGTGGATCATCATCGCCGCATCGACGCGGTCGAAGGCGCCTTCGCGTGCCATGATCTCCTTGCCGCCGAAGCGCTCCTCCGCCGGCGTGCCGAGATAGCGCACGCGCCCCGGCAACCTTCCGTTCAGCTTGGCCAGCGCCATCGCCGCGCCGAAGCCGGCGGTGGCGATGACGTTGTGGCCGCAGGCATGGCCGATGCCCGGCAGCGCGTCGTACTCCGAGAGGATTGCGACGGTCGGTCCGCCCGCGCGGCCGAACTCGGCGGCATAGGCCGTCTCGAGTCCGAAGACGCCCCGCGCCGGCGCGATGCCGTGGCGCTCGATCCCGTCCGACAGGCGTTTGGCGGCCTTGAACTCCTCCAGCGCCAGCTCCGGTTCCTCATGGATCGCATGGCTCAGCGCGAGCAGCTCGGCACGCATGTCGTCGATGGCGGAGCAGACGTCTTTTTTCAATTGTTTCAAGGACATGGCGGAATCTTTCCGAGCCTCTCCGCCATCATAGACAGTCCCCGCGCCCTTTGCGAAGGTCGATCGCTGCCTGTCATGGTCCGCGATGCGGGGCCATCCGGGTGACGGCGTTCCCCCGTCGAATTTTGCGCGCGGATTTTGGTCTGGGAGAAATCGAAGGCTTCAACGGGATGGCCCCTATTCCCGGGCCATGACATCGAGAGGACGATGACATTATTTGCAGACGCCGCTGACGGCATCCGCCTCGCCTATGACATCGTCGGCGACGGGCCGCTCGACATCGTGCTGGTGCACGGCTTCGCCTCGTCGCGCGTCCAGAACTGGCGCGATCCCGGCTGGTACGAGACGCTGACGAAGGCCGGCTGCCGCGTCGTCGCGATGGACGTGCGCGGCCATGGCGAGAGCGGCAAGCCGCACGATCCGCAGGCCTATCTCGACCTGCCCGGCGACGTCTTGGCGGTGATGGACGCCGCCGGTGTCGCCGCCGCGCCCGTCATGGGCTATTCGATGGGCGGCATGGTCGCGATCCGCCTGCTCCTGCGCCATCCCGAACGCGTGACGGCGCTCGTCGTCGGCGGCGTCGGCGAGACCTATGTGACGCGCGGCCGCGACGCGGATTCCGTCCGTCGCGCGATGATCGCCGAGGCGCTGCTGGCGCCGGACCCCGCCGCGATCGCCAGCCCGACCGGGCGTGGCTTCCGCGCCTTCGTCGATCAGCCGGGCAAGGACCGGCTCGCGCTCGCCGCCTGCATGCAGGCGCCGTCGAGCGTCCTGCCGCGCGAAGCCCTCGCCGGGGCACGGCGCCCGGTGCTCGTGGTCTGCGGCGAGAAGGACGAGTTGACGGGCGCGCCCGATGGCCTGGCGGACGCCTTCCCCGGCGGCCGTGCGGTCACGGTGCCGCGCCGCGACCACATGACGGCGGTGGGCGACAAGGTCTACAAGGACGCG
>DASWOE010000006.1:0-16069 GCA_036398875.1 Rhizomicrobium sp. | reverse complement strand
CCGGCGGGCGCCGCCGGAACGGCGGTGGCGATTTCGGGCGGGGTGTCATCGACCGGTGCGCCGCCTTGCAGATCGGCGCGGCCGACAAAGGTCACGCGCACCCGTGCCGTGCCCTTGTCCTTGTAACCGAGCAGTCCGGCCGCCCGCTCCGACAGATCGATGATGCGCCCCTTGGCGAACGGCCCGCGGTCGTTGACGCGCACGACGATCGATTTGCCGTTGTCCAGATTGGTCACGCGCACATTGACCGGCAGCGGCAAGGTGCGGTGCGCGGCGGTCAGATCGCCGGCCGAATAGATTTCGCCGTTCGCGGTGTGATGTCCGTAGAATGTCGGGCCATACCACGAGGCGACGCCGGTTTCATCGTAATCGGGCTGTTCCTTGGGGTAATACCAGGTGCCTTCGATCTGATAGGGCTGGCCGACCTTGTAGATGCCGGCATTGGGCGGGACGGTGACCGACGTTTGGGGCGTGCTGGCGCAGGCGGACACGAGAGCGGCCAGTGAGGCCGCTGCGAGCAACCGGCGTGCGTTCCGGATCATGCGGTCGAATCAAGCCTTCGGACGGCATTCACGATAGGCAATTGCTCCTTCCCGCTCAACGCCGCGCGCCGGCCGCGCCGTCGCGTGCCGCCGCAATGTCCGCGCCTCGATATCCGGCGAGCCGGCCGGACGGCCCGGCTATTGCCTGCCCATCCGGCGCTCAGTATGGATTTGGCTGCCGCGGATGGGTGGCCGAGCGGTTTAAGGCACCGGTCTTGAAAACCGGCGTGGCGGCGACGTCACCGTGAGTTCGAATCTCACCCCATCCGCCACATTGCCCGGCGAAGGAGCCTGCATGCTGTCCCGTCGAACGATGCTTACAGCCGGCGCGGCGCTGGCCGCCGCCCCCGCCCTCGGCCAGCCCCGCAAATCGGCCGAGGCGCATGCGAGAGCCCTGCATCAAAAGCTGGTCTGCCTCGATACCCATCTCGACACGCCGGCGAATTTCGCGCGCCCCGGCTTCGACATCATGCAGCGCCACAGTGCGGCGGAGTTCAGCCAGGTCGATTACCCGCGCATGGTCGAGGGCGGCCTCGACGGCGGCTTCTTCGCCATCTACACGCCGCAGGGCCCGCTTACGCCGGACGGCATGATGGCCGCGCGCGACGCGGCGCTCGTGCGGGCCGCGGCGATCCGCGAAATGGTGGCGAAGAACGGCGCGCATTTCGAGCTCGCCTTCGTGCCGCAGGACGCCGCGCGCATCGCCGCCAAGGGCAAGCGCATTGTCTATCAGTCGATCGAGAATTCCTATCCGCTCGGCAACGACGTCACGCTGCTGCGCAGCTTCTATGCCCTGGGCGTGCGGATGGCGGGGCCGATCCACTTCAAGGACAACCAGTTGGGCGATTCCGCCACCGATGCGTCCAAGACCTGGAAAGGCCTGTCGCCGCTCGGTCATGACTGGCTCGCGCTGTGCAACGAGCTGGGGATCATCCCCGACGCCTCGCATTCGTCCGACGACGTGTTCGACCAGATGGTGGCGGGCTCGAAGACGCCGATCATCCTGTCGCATTCGGGCTGCCGCGCCGTGCACGATCACCCGCGCAACATCGACGACGCCAGGTTGAAAAAGCTCGCCGATACCGGCGGCGTCATCCAGATCAACTCGCTCAGCGCCTATCTGGTCGCAACGCCGGACGATCCCGAGCGCGAGAAGGCGTTCGGCGCGATCTATGCCAGGCTGCGCAGCGTCTCCCAGATGACGCCGGCCGAGGCGAACCGGACGGTGGCCGCGGTCGGGCGGGCGATGCGCGCGCTTGGCGCGAAATACCCCGAGCCGCGCGCAACCTTCGAGGACTACATGGCGCAGATGCTGCACGCGCTGAAGCTGGTGGGATCGGAGCATGTCGGCGTCGGCTGCGACTGGGACGGCGGCGGCGGCGTCACCGGCCTGGAGGACTGCGCCAGCAACTGGAAGATCACGGAGCGCCTGCTCGAGCAAGGCTATCGCGAGGACGATCTGGCGAAAATCTGGGGCGGCAATGTGTTGCGCGTGCTGCAGGCCACGCAAGCCGGGCGCACCGAACCGGTCGCGGCGCCGGCCCCGGCGGGCGGCGGCGAATGACGCCGACCCGCCCTATTTCACCTTTTCCGGCGGGGTGAAGGCCGCATAGAGCGTCGTCGGCGCGTTGCGCGCGGCGCTCGCCACCGCGGCATTGGGCGCCGGCGTCTCGTACTGCCTGTATTCCGGCACCTGGTCGATGCGGGCGAAGCGATAGCCTTCCTCGATCAAGGCGGGCACCACGGCCTCCACCAGCGCGCCGGACTGGCGGTGCACGCAATGCATCAGCACCACGCCGCCATCGTGCCGGCGGATCTCGCGCAGATAGCCCTTGGCGCAGGTCTCGGCCGACCAATGATGGTGCCAGCAGCTCCAATCCGCGGCGCTCATCACATAGCCGTCGCGCGTCATCGCGCTTTCGCCGCCATCGTCCCAATAGATCGGGCCGACATAGCTGCGCAGGACCGGATCGGCGTTGAGGATGTCGGCATGCGGGGCCCGCCACGAGCCGTAGGGCGCGCGGAAATAGAACTTGTCGGTCGGCTTCATGAGGGGCGCGATGAGGTCGTGCACCACCCGGATCTGGCTGATCAGCCGATCGGGATCGGCGTCGAACCGCCGATTGAGCAAGGGATGGGTGGCGCTGTGATTGGCGAGAAGATGGCCTTCCGCCGCAATGCGCGCCAGGATATCCGGGTAGCGTTGCGCCATGTTGCCCACGATGAAGAACGTCGCCTTGACGTTCATCGCCTTGAGGACGTCGAGCACCGCCGGGGTGTAGGCGTTGGGCCCGTCGTCGAAGGTCAGCGCCACGACATGGGCGTCGCGCAGGCCCGAATGGAAAATGTTCTTGGGCTGGAACAGCGCGATGCGATCGCCATCGGCCTGTTGCGCGCTCGCGCCGCTCAGGCTCGCGGCGGCCAAGCCCGCTGCCGCGAAGAGCCTCCAAAGACGCATTACCCCTCAAGCCCCTTTTGCAGACAGACGCACCACCCGCTTTCAGTCTAGGGGCTGCCGCGGCGGGCAACAAGCCGGCCGCCGGCGGTATGGCTAACGCGACGCCAGCGTCAAGGTGTGGTTCTTGATCGGGAGTTCCCTGATTCGAACGCCTGTGGCCGCGAAGATCGCGTTGGCCAAAGCGGGCGCGAGCGGCGGCACGCCCGGCTCGCCGCCGCCGCCCAGCGGGTAATCGCTCCGCATCAGATGGACTTCGATCTGCGGACAGTCGGCCAGCCGCACCATCTCGTAATCCGGGAAGTTGGCCTGCACCACCGCCCCCTTGTCGATGGTGATCTCGCCGTTCAGCGCGGCGGTGAGCGCGTAGACGATGGCGCCCTCGATCTGCGCCGTCAGGCCGTCGGGATTGACCGCCATGCCGGCATCGACCGCGGAGACGACGCGATCGACCGTCAGCGCGCCGCCATTGCCGATCGTGATCTCGACCACATGCGCCGCCACGGTCTGGAAGCTCTCCACCATCGCGATGCCGCGTGCCCGGCCCGGCGCCATCGGCGTGCCCCAGCCCGCCTTCTGCGCGGCATGGTCGAGCACGGCACGATGGCGCGGCGCGTTCTTCAACAGACCGCGGCGGAACGCGAGAGGGTCCTGCTTCGCGGCATGGGCCAATTCGTCCACGAAGCTCTCGACGAAGAAGCCGTGCCAGGAGGCTTCGACGCTGCGCCACGGTCCGACCGGAACATGGGTCGGCACCTTCACGCTGCGGATCGCCTGATTGTCGATGCCGTAGACGATATGCGCTTCCGGATTGGCGTTGTCGTCGGTGGTGTAGTCGTTGACCCAGGCGACGGCATTGCCCTTCGCATCGAGCGCGCCTTTGAAATGGCTGGTGACGTTGGGCCGGTAATAGTCGTGCTGCATGTCCTGGTCGCGGGTGTAGATCAGCTTGACCGGCACGCCGGGCATCGCCATCGCGGTCCGCACCGATTGGTCCAGGAAATTGAAGAAGCCCGGCAACCGGCGGCCGAAGCCGCCGCCCATCGGCATCAGGTGATAGGTCACCTTCTCCATCGGCAGACCGCAAACCTTGGCGCAGAAGGCACGCGCGCCCAGGCCGTCCTGCGTCCCCGACCAGACCTCCAGCGTGCCGTCGCGCCACAGCGCCGTGGCGTTCATCGGCTCCATCGGGGCATGGCTGAGATAGGGAACGGCATAGGTGGCCTCGACCAGCCGGCCGCCGGCCAGCGCAGCGGCTCCGCCGCCCTGGGTCAGATCGGTCTTCAGATCGTTGCCCGCCAGCGCCGCGGTGTGGCGCGCCGCGATCCGGCCGGAGCTCACGCCGCCATTGCCGGCCGCATCCCAGACGGGATTGAGCGCCGCGACGGCGTCGCGCGCGCGCCAGAAGCGGTCGGCGACCACGACCACGGCGTCGTCGAGGCTCACGACCTTCTCGACGCCGCGCAAGCCCGCGACGGTCGCGGCATCGACCGACGCCAGCCGGCCGCCGAAGACCGGCGAGATGCGGATCGCCGCGTACAGCATGCCGGGCTGCTTGACGTCGAGGCCGTAATGGGTGGTGCCATCGACCTTCTTGGGAATGTCGATGCGCGGAATCGACGTCCCGACCAGGGCGTAACGGCTCCTGGGCTTGAGCGGCGGGTTGGCGGACGGCGAATAGCGCGCCGCATCGCTCACCAGCGCGCCATAGCCGAGGCTGCGGCCGGATGCGGCGTGCAGCACCGTGTTGTCCTTCGTCGCGCAGGACGCGGGATCGATGTTCCAGCGCGCCGCCGCGGCCTTGACCAGCATCTCGCGCGCCGCCGCACCCGCGATGCGCATGCCGTAGACGCCGGTGAAGCGGATCGCCGACGAGCCGCCCGTGGTCTGGATGTTCACATAGGCGGCCGCGGTGCGAAAGGTGTTGTCGACCGTCCCGCGCAGGAAGGACGGAATCGAGTCCGGCGACAGGCCCTGGCCCTGGAGGATGAAGCCTTCCGCCAGCGCGCCATTGGCGAACAGAGGATCGGGCGGCGCCGCCTCGACTTTCAGCTTGCTCCAGTCGGCGTCGAGCTCTTCCGCCGCCATTTGCGCCAGCGCGGTATAGATTCCGGTGCCCATGTCGCAATGGGGCACGACCACGGTGACACTGTCGTCGGCGGCGATCTTGATCCAGTTGCTGATGAAGCGCTCATCCGGCCCGGCCGCGAGCGCGTCGGCCTTGTCCAGCCGGCGACCCGGCCAGAGCGCGTAGCCGACCACGAGGGCGCCGGCGGCGCCGAGGCCACCGAGCAGGATCATGCGGCGCGAGGGCATCGCGACGGTCATGCGTCAGACCTTCCCGGCGAGGCTGCGCACCGCATTGCGGATGCGCGGATAGGTGCCGCAGCGGCAGATGTTGGTGATGGCGCCGGCGAGGTCGTCGTCGCTCGGGCGCGGATTGGTCTTGAGCAGCGCGCTCACCGCCATGATCATGCCGGACTGGCAATAGCCGCATTGCGGCACCTGATGATCGATCCAGGCCTGTTGCACCGCCGTCAGCCCGCCGGCGCCGAGGCCTTCGATGGTCGTGATCTGCTTGCCCACGACCGAACCGACCGGCGTGACGCAGCTGCGCTGGGCGTTGCCGTCGATATGCACGGTGCAGGCGCCGCATTGCGCGATGCCGCAGCCGAATTTCGTGCCGGTGAGACCGACCTCGTCGCGGATGACCCAGAGAAGCGGCGCATCGGGCTCGACGTCGAGCTCATGTTCGATGCCGTTGATTTTGAGCTTGATCGACATGTCCGTCTCTGCAAAGCGGCGCGATTCATACCACGATCGACGTCGGCGTCACGAGCCGTCATGGGCGGTCAACGTCGCCAGGGCGCGATGTCCGGACAGCAGCGCCGCCGTCGCGGGAAAATCGCTCCGCGTCAGGTACAGCATATAGCGCGAGGCTTCGTCCAGCGGGTCCAGATGCGGCACGCCGAGCCCGGCCTGCCGGGTCGAATGGATCGTGAAGCCGGCAATGGCGCCGTCGGGCGCGACCCAGGCCTCGAGCACCGGGCCGAGGCCCGATACCGCGTAGGTCTGCACGCCGGAATAGGTCCAGAAATTGCCGAGGCTGTAGGCGATGAGATGGCCGCGATAGATTTCCACCGCGCGCGGCACATGGGGCCCCTGCCCGATCACGATGTCGGCGCCGGCATCGATCGCGGTGTGCGCGAAAGCCGTGACGTTGCCGCGGTTCTCGCCGACGAAGGTTTCGCTGCCTTTGGCGACATGGACATAGGTCCAGCCCTCGCCGCCGCCATGGAACGACACCATGACGATGTCGCTGGTCTTCTTCAGATCGCGCACGAGCCCGGTCACGCGGGCCAGATCGTTGATGTTCAGCGTGCCGTTGTTGGGCGCGAAGGCGATGAAGCCGATGCGCTTGCCGCTGGGCAGGACCATCGCGCCGGTGCGGGCGTCGTCGCGGTCGAGCCCGCCATAGGCGATACCGTTGGCGCGCAAGGCCGCCATGGTGGACTCGCGGCCGGCTTCGCCGTAATCGCCGGAATGGTTGTTGGCGAGGCTGACGACGTCGATGCCGAAACTGCGCAGGATTGCGGCATAGAAGGTGGGGCCGTGGAACGCGAAACACTGGGCGCAGTCCTTGCCGGTGCCCTGGCTGCCCTCATAGAGCGGCCCTTCGAGATTGACGAAGGCGACATCGGCATGGCGGAAGATGCCGGCCAGATCGGAGCCGACCAGGCTCGCGACGTCGATGCCGGGCTTCAGGGCCGGATTGAGTCCGGCACCGATGCTGCCCATCATCACGTCGCCGGCGCCGACGATGTCGGTCAGCCGCGGATCGCCGGGGCGGAATGTCGAGGACAGCCAGATCTGGTTCTCGGGATAGCGCATATCGGCGCTGCCGATGCCGGGCTGCAGCCGCAACGGCGCCTGCGTGTTGACCTCGGCCGGGGCCGCCGGCTTATCCGGCGCGGGCACATAGACGATCCTCGGCGGCGGCGCCGGTGCCTGCACGATGACGGTCTTTCCGGGCGCCGGGACGTAGACGATCTTCGCGGGCGGCGCCGGCATGACGACCGTCTTCGGCGGCGATCGGATATAGACGACCCTGGTCCGGGTCGCGCCGCCGCCGGCATAGGGCGCGATGCCGAGATGCGCGAGCGTCGTCGGATCGGCGGCCCGGCCGCCGAGTGTGGTCAACTCGCCGGTCGTGGCGATCACGACGGTGCACCGCGGCACGTCCGCCGATACGACGCGACAGAAATCCATCGTCTGCGCCGGCGTGGCGAAGGGGAAGAAGAGGCTGCGGATCGTCAGCGGCGCGCCGGCCGCGTCGCGCAGGACGAGCGCGCGCTTCCACGGAAGCTCGGAGAAGCGGTCGTCGAGCTCGCTCTTCAGGGCCGCGAGACTGGCGTCGTCCGGCACCTCGCCGATCGCGGCGCCGAGCACCGCGACCCCGCTGCCGGATGCCGCGGCCGCCACGGCGTCGAAATCGCCGGCGGCGCGCTTGGCGTCATAGCGATCGACCAGAAGATGAACGACGATCAGCGCGACCAGCGCCAGCGACAGCGGCACCAGCGCGGCGGTCATGAACCAGCCGTACTCGTCGCGATGATCCCAGCCCAGCCGACGCATCACCCAAAACCCATGGCCCATCGGACATTGGCCCAAGGGGCCGTGCCAAGTCGAGACGGCGCCGGACGGCAGGGTTAACGCGGTGCCCTATGCGCCGAAGCGTTCGAGAATCCACGGCACGACGGCATCCATGAGCCGTTCGACATCCGGCGCGTCTTTGCGGCCGAAGGGCGGATTGAAATAGTGCTGCGCCTCGGGAAGTTCGAGGAATGTCTTGTCCCTGGCCGCCACCGCCGCGAACATCGGCGCCGCGTCGGTCTTCGGAAAGATTTCCTGGTCCTTGCCGGCGTTGACGAACAGCGTGGGCGCTTCGATCTTCGGCAGGTCGGTCATCTGGTTGGCATGGCTGGACAGGCCGGACCAGGTCGATAGCCAGGCATGCGGCGTCACAGAGCGGCCGAAGCCCAGCAGCTTCCAGTTCATCAGATCGGGACGCGGCGAGAGGATCGAGCCGTAATCGCGGGCGCTGGGGTCGATATGGCGATCGACGTAATGCGGGTTCGCCATGGTGCGATAGATCGTCATGATCGGCTCGAACGCCTCGCGGCGCAGGACGTCGCGCTGCTTGGCGAGCGGGAGCTTCTGGAAGTCGGGATCGCCGTGCAGGGTCTCGGCGCGCTCGTTCTGTGCGATCAGGTCGCGCGCGACGGCGTCGAGCCGCGCGACGCGGATGCGCTGGGCGGCGCGGTAGCGCGACAGGAAGCCGTCGTCGTAGCGCGACCATTGCGCGTCGGAGCCGTCGAGCGCGGTCGGCGTGAAGAAGCCGTTGGCCTCGTCATCCATGTCGAGCCCGGCATCGGTCAGGTGCGGATCGGATTCATCGACGACGGACGGATCGATCACCTCGTTCATGATCGTCCCCTCCCCTCTATGGGCGGCGATGTAGATCATGGCGTCGGCGGGAATCATCTCGACCTGGCCCAGGCGCGTCGGCCGGCCCCCCGGCGTCCTGGCAATGCGGCTGCCTTTCGCCGTCACCGCCTGCGCCTGATAGAAGCCGTTGAGCGCGCCGCCGCCGGAATTGCCGATCAGCACGACATTGGCGATGCCGCGCCGCTTCAGTTCGGCGATGCAGGAACCGACGTCGAGGACGATCTCCTCATGCACCGTCGTGGTGTCGTTGTTCGGATTGCGGGTGGTCGCCGCGAGCACCGCGACGCCGGCCTCGACCAGCCGCGGCACGACATAGTGGTGCTGGAAGTCGGCGCGCGGATGCATGACGACGGCGCCGGTCTTCGGCTTCGGCGCCCTGCGCGACGTCCACAACAGGCCGCGATGCTCGCGGCCGTCGGCCGCTTTGAGCACCAGGCTCTCGACCGCGTGGTCCGCCGGCAGGCGCCGCATGGCGAACGGGGCGCCGAGCCAATAGGTCCTGGAAACCAGATTCACGACGCCTCCCGGAATGTTATGGTGGCGTCACTGTGGGGAGACGACGCCCGATGATCAAGCTTGCCTTCTGCCTGAAGCGCCTGCCGGCGCTGACGCCGATGGAGTTGCGCGATTACTGGTTCGACAGGCACGCGCCGCTGGTGACGAAACATCGCGAGGTGCTGCGCATCCGGCGCTACGTCCAGATGCACATGACGGACACGGCGATGAACGCAGCCATGCGCGCGAGCCGCGGCGGACCGGAAGGCTATGACGGCGTCGCCGAACTGTGGTGGGACTCGATCGACGACATCGCGACAAACGACTCGCCCGAGGCGCGCGCCGCCGCTCTCGAACTGCTCGAGGACGAGCGCAAATTCATCGACCTTGCGCGATCGCCGCTGTGGTTCGGGTCCGCGCGCGCCGTTTTTTAGCAAGCATCGCAGCGCCTTCTGCCGCACTTGGCGGAACGCGCCGGGCCGCTTTCTGTTCGCAAAGCCGCGCTTTGCGCACCATTTCATTTTGTGCAATACAGAACGAATATGTCGTTCAATCAGGATAGATGAACACATCTCCCTACCGTCGGGATATCGATGGCCTTCGCGCAATTGCGGTCGGTTCGGTCGTTATTAGCCACGCGAATCTGTCACCCTATATGCGGGGCGGATATGTCGGGGTCGATGTCTTTTTCGTCATTTCCGGATATCTGATCAGCTCCATCCTGTTTCGCGAAGTGACCGAGGACCGGTTTTCGATCGCGGCTTTTTATCGGCGGCGCGTCTTGCGCATCCTGCCGGCGCTTCTGGCGGTTCTGGTCGCGACCACGGTCGGTGCCTTCCTCTACATGTTTCCGACGGAGCTGCTGGACTACGCGAAGAGCGCCATCGCCGCGCTTTTGTTCGTCTCCAACGTCTACTTCTGGTCGCGGGCCGGCTATTTCGACGCGCTGGCGATGAGCAAGCCGTTGCTGCACACATGGTCGCTGGCGATCGAAGAGCAGTTCTACATCGTCTTCCCCGTTTTCCTCTACCTCGTGCATCGTTTCCAGCGCAACTATCTGCGGCACTGGGTCCTTGGCATCGCCGCGATCTCCTTCCTGATCGGCGCCTATGGCACTTTTACAAACCCGATCTCGGCTTTTTATCTCGTGCAGTCACGCGCCTGGGAACTCCTGCTCGGCACCATCGTCGCGCTCGGCATCGTCGAAATCGAGCTCGCGCCGCTTCCGCGCAATCTCGCGACCGCGCTGGGTCTGATTCTGATCGTCGTTCCCGTCTTCGCCTATACCGAGACGACCGCCTTTCCCGGCCTGGCCGCGCTTGCGCCCTGTCTCGGAACCGCCCTCATCATAGCCGCGGGCAATTTCGGTCCCACATACGTATCGCGGCTGCTCTCGACGCGGCCGATGGTGTTCGTCGGTCTCATCTCCTATTCGCTCTATCTCTGGCATTGGCCCCTGTTGGTGTTTCAGGAACTGGGCATGCCGTTCTTCGTGTTTCCGTTCCAGAAAATCACCCACGCCGCGCTGGTGTTGCTGGCCGTCGTGCTGGCCGCGCTGTCCTGGAAGTTTGTGGAAGCCCCGTTCCGCCAGGGCAGGATGCGGGCGATTTCCACGCCGCGCATCCTGGCCGTCGGCGCCGGCAGCCTTTTCGTTTTTGCGCTCGGCCTGGCGGTCGTCATTCCCATGGATGGCTTTTCGGCGCGCTTCGATGCCCGCGCGACACGGATGGCTTCCTACCTGAACTACGACAAGAGCTACTTCCGCACGGGATCGTGTTTCGTCGATTCGAAGTTCACATTCGCGGATTTCAAGCCTCAGCAGTGCCTGCTGCACGATGCGCACAAGGCCAACGTCCTGCTGGTCGGCGACAGTCACGCCGCGCACCTCATCTACGGCCTTGCCCAAGCCAATCCGGAAATCGCCTGGTCTCAGGCCACCACCGCATCCTGCAAGACAAGTGATCCGTCGGACCTCGGTCTCGAGTCGCAACAGTGCCGCGACATGAACGACTACCTGAACGCCCACTATCTGTCGCAGCATCCGATCGACGAGATCGTCCTTGCCGGCATCTGGAACGAATTCGATCTTCCGGCCGTCGAGCGCTCGATACGCTACTTCGAGGCGCGGGGCTTCAAAGTGCTTCTGGTCGGGCCGGTCCCGCGGTACAGCGTTCCGCTTCCGCGCCTGATGGCCCAGTCCATCGAAAGCGGAAGCGCCGCTCCGCTCAACGACAATCTTGTCGGCGGCGTCGACAGTCTCGATGCGAGGATGAAAGCGTTGGCGTCGAAGCTGGGCGCCGGATATTTTTCGCCCTATCGCGCGCTTTGCGATGCCTCGACATGCCGCCACGACGTCAACGGCGTTCCAGTCCAGTTCGACACCAGTCATCTGACCCGCGAAGGATCGTTGTTTATCGGACGCCAGATTCGGGCCAGCGGCGCACTGTCGCCGACCGGCTGAACCCGGCGACAACCGGGCGGGTGCTTTGTCGTGCACCCAACACGCGAACGGCCGATGGCTCGCGCAAAGTCTACCTTTTTTGTCGGCCGCCGGGCGCCGCTAGATATCCGCGTAGCAGCGCACCTCTTCGTCCGCCCCCGGCGTGGTGAGCGCGCCGTACCGCGCCGAGCCGACATTCTTCGCATAGCGCGCCAGCGCGCCGGTCCGGAAGGACGGCTTCTTGGGCGTCCAGGTCTTGCGGCGCTCGGCAAGTTCGGCATCGCTGAGCTCGACGTTGAGGATGCCCGCGTCGGCATCGATCACGATGATGTCGCCATCCCGGATCAGGCCGATCGGTCCGCCGTCCATCGCCTCGGGCCCGATATGGCCAACGCAGAGGCCGCGGGTGGCGCCGGAGAAGCGTCCATCGGTCAGCAGCGCGATGTTCTCCACGCCTTGCCCGTAGATCGCGGCGGTGGTCGACAGCATCTCGCGCATGCCCGGACCGCCCTTGGGGCCTTCGTAGCGGATGACCAGCACATCGCCTTCCTTGTAGTCGCGCCGTTCGACGGCGGCGAAGCAGTCCTCCTCGCACTCGAACACGCGCGCCGGGCCGCGATGGCTGGTGTGCTTCAGTCCCGCCACCTTCACGATGCCGCCCTCGGGCGCGAGATTGCCCTTGAGGCCGACCACGCCGCCGGTCGGCGCCAGCGGGTTCGTCGTGTCGCGCATCACCTTCTGGTTCGGATTGAAGACGACGTCTTTCAGGTTTTCCGCCACCGTCTTGCCGGTGACCGTCATGCAGTCGCCGTGCAGATAGCCGCCGTCGAGCAGCGCGCGCATCAGCATCGGCACGCCGCCGGCCTCCCACATGTCCTTGGCGACGAATTGGCCGCCGGGCTTCAGCGAAGCGAGATAGGGCGTGGAGCGGAACACCTCGGCGACGTCGAACAGATCGAACTTGATGCCGCACTCATTGGCCATCGCCGGCAGGTGCAGCGCCGCATTGGTCGAACCGCCGGTGGCGGCGACGACGCGGGCCGCATTCTCGAATGCCTTGCGCGTCGCAATCATCCGTGGACGGATGTTTTTCGCGAGCAGCGCCATCACCGCCTGCCCCGCCTGCAGGGCGAAATCGTCGCGGCTCAGAACTTCGGCCGGCGGGCCGGAGGAGTAAGGCAGCGCCAGCCCGATCGCCTCGGCGACGCAGGCCATGGTGTTCGCCGTGAACTGCCCGCCGCAGGCGCCCGCGCCGGGACAGGCGACGCATTCCAGCTCGTGCAGGTCGGCGTCGCTCATCTTGCCGGCGGAATGCATGCCGACGCCTTCGAACAGATCGACCACCGTCACGTCCTTGCCGCGGAAATGACCCGGTTTGATCGAGCCGCCATAGAGAAAGACGGACGGCACATTGAGCCGCAGCATCGCCATCATCATGCCCGGAAGGCTCTTGTCGCAGCCGGCGATGCCGACCAGCGCGTCGTAGCAATGGCCGCGCATGGTCAGCTCCACGGAATCGGCGATGACCTCGCGCGACACCAGGGACGACTTCATGCCTTCATGGCCCATGGCGATGCCGTCGGTCACGGTGATGGTGCAGAATTCGCGCGGCGTGCCGCCCTGCTCCTTCACGCCCTTCTTGGCCGACTGCGCCTGGCGCATCAGCGCGATGTTGCAGGGCGCCGCTTCGTTCCAGCAGGTGGCGACGCCGACGAAGGGCTGGTGGATCTCGGCCTCGGTCAATCCCATGGCGTAATAGTAGGAGCGGTGCGGGGCGCGCTCCGGACCTTCGGTGACATGCCGCGATGGCAGCCGGGATTTGTCGATCTTGTTCATTTCCTGCTCACCTGACCCATATTCGGCAACTTAATTGTTCCAAGGAATCCAGTTCCTGCCGTCTTCCTCTAATTCATGGGCGAAAAGGTGCAAGCGCGACGGCAGCGTATCCCCTATGCGTAGGCGGGAATTCCTAAATATGTAGTTGACACCACACGGTCCTGGGACGATATTCCGGCCATGTCAAACGACAGGCCGACAGCCCCGGTGCCGGGGTCCAATATCGAGGTCACGCCTGAGATGATCGAGGCTGGAATTGATGTGCTCTACGATCTGCCCGAGCTGTTGGGGCCGTCACCGGAGGAGCTTAGAACGGCTCTGAAGGATGCGTTTTGCGCAATGCTTCGATGCGGCCGTGCACAAGGCTGCCTAGCTCCGTAGCCCGCGTCTTGAGATTACGGATTCCCTTAAGCGTGCGTTCCACTTCCTCTTTCGTGACTGCGACGAAGCCGTAGCGCGGATCGCTGTAGGGCATCGACTTGAATTGGCCCGGTTCGTTCTGGATGGTCTCGAAATACCATGGGTCATGGACGATGCGCGCCCGGTAGTCCGCGACGGGATAAGAATCGCTCATCAGCGTCTTGAAGGCCTTGCTGGTCTTCTCATCCAATATCCGCTCCGTGCCATGGAATAGTCTGCCCAGACTGACGATGACCTTGCAGCGCGGCCCCACGCCCATGATTTGAGATGTGATGCAGGCACCCCGCACCGGGTTCATGCCCGCCAAACTCCAAATTATGCCGTCTAGGATATGTTCAAGGTGCGACCACTCCGATGCGACCTGCCCGACCCAGCCGTAGAAGGGGTGACTGTCAGGCAGCGGCCCATACGATTGGATGGCGATCTTGCCGGCGACGCCAGTCACGCTTACACCTTTGAGCAGCACCCGCTTATCTGGCATAGAGTCCTCCCTATGGCGAAAGATGCGGACCAACTCAGTCCGGAAGAAACAGAGCAACGTGTACGCGCCACGCTTAGCGGCGCCTTCAAAGGCTCGCCCACGCAGCTCAAGGACATCCCCCGCAAGCCGCGGGCAGCGCGTGGCAGTAGCGCCGCCCGCAAGACAGATACGCCCAAGCGGTTGAAGAAAGCCTGAAGCGCCCGCGCCAGTACCCGTTAACGGCTTCATAACGGCCCGGCGGTAGAGTGAGCGCGAGATGCCAATAGGCTCGCTGGTGGGAGACTGACATGCGCGTGATGTTCGCGATTGCCGTTGCATTTTTCGCATTGGGCGGAACGGCCGAAGCCCAGTATATGGGGAATTACACTGCCAATCCGTATCTGCCGCCTGCGGCGCCGCAACCGCCTAACACGTTCTCCAATCCATACGGAACCGACGCGAATAGCCCGAAACTCTATGACGATCAGGGCAATTTTCACGGAAATGTAAATGCCAACCCGTACGACCCGAACAGCATTGCCGATCCCTACGGTCAATACGGCAGCCCATACTCTGCAAATAGCGTCAACAATCCGTACAGCACATATGGCAGCCCCTACTCGTCTCAGAGTCCCAATGATCCCTACGGGACGGGGATGGCGATCTATGGGCCGAACGACTCTCCCCCAACCGACCCAAACGAATAGCGGGCCGCTTTAAAGTGAGCTAAAACTCGAACGGCGCAGGTTGCCGCCCGCGCCGTTAGAATTTTATGCGCCGCCGCCAGCGGCTAGAAACACTCTAGCCGATGGAGTCGAGCTTGTCACCGCTGCACATGATATTGGAAGTCAGACGACGGGTTTCCGTTGGGATGGCGCGTTCGCGACGGACGCTCGTGAGCCTGATCGAGCCGCAAATCCAGACCATTATTACGGACAGGATTCTGAAGTACCACGGCAAACTGGAATCCGACGGGCGACTAGGTCCAATCAGCCGCGCGCCATCTTCGGAAAATTGCCAACCAAATCCCGAACAATCAAAGCGCGTCGCGTAGCATCGTTTTCCGGCAAAAAATAGACGACCATTTTGGGCAGCTCTTTCAAAGTCTTTTGGAGATTCATGCCAACGCCGTAGACATTCGCAGTGTCCATTATTTGCAATGGCTCCGGCGTGTATTCCGCGAATACCAACACGCCGCCAGACCAGGGCAGCGCGCGATAGTTGGACATATCAACCAGATCAAAATGGTAGTGGTCACCCGACGTTCCCTGATATGAATATCCTCCGCTCATTTCGAGTCTCCTAGTCGTCTCGCAACCGCTAGGATAAAGGCGAAGTCCACCGGAGTCATTCGGTGGGCTTCTGCTTCTGGCGCCAGCGTGAGAAGTGCCCGGCCAGCCACTTGAAAGACCGCGATTTAACGAGGTTGATGATAGGTGAGGCGCTTGCCCTGGGCGGCGCGAACCGCCGCGACCGTGCGGGCCTCATCATTCCAGCCCAGCGCCTCACGATGGTTGTAGCGGAAGTCGAACTCCGCAAGGTAGCGATGCAGATGCTTCTCGCTGCAATGCTGATACACGCCGCGCATGCCGCGCTTGAAGATCGAGAAATAGGCCTCGGACGAGTTCACATGCACGTCGCCCCGAACGTATTCCTTGGAGCGGTGGTCGACAGTCTCGTGATCGCCGAATAGGTTGCCGACTTCCGTGTAGAGGCGGCTGCCATCTGTGTGCAGCCGCGATTCATGGGCGATGTTGTCCGCGACGATCTTCTTGACCGTGGCCTTGTCGGCGCGCGGGACATGGAACGAGCGCACCTTGCCATGACGCTCCACCAGCGTGACGATGGCGCGCTTGTTGGACGGCCCGGTCTTGCCGGACTTCGTGAACTTCCGGCCGCTGGTCGTGGCTGTC
>DASWOE010000005.1:0-2357 GCA_036398875.1 Rhizomicrobium sp. | reverse complement strand
CCGCGGCACCCAGGCCCGCGGCCTCGCGCTGCGCCTCCGCCCTGTCGTCGAAGGCGTGGACGGTCGCGCCGCCGGCCTTCAGCGACGCGATGGCCGCCATGCCGCTGCGCGCCAGGCCGAAGACGCCGACGTCAGACCGTGCGAAGGAGCGGGCCGCGATCATTGCCTATCTGAGCTTCAAGGTGGCGAGGCCGATCAAGGCGAGCACCACCGCGACGATCCAGAAGCGGATCACGATGGTGGGCTCTTTCCAGCCGAGCTGTTCGTAGTGGTGGTGGATCGGCGCCATCTTGAAGACGCGCCTGCCGGTGGTCTTGAACGAGATCACCTGGACGATCACCGAGACCGTCTCGAACACGAACAGGCCGCCGACGATGGCGAGCACGATCTCGTGCTTGACCGCCACCGCGACGGCGCCGAGCGCGCCGCCCAGCGGCAGCGATCCGGTGTCGCCCATGAACACCATGGCGGGCGGGGCGTTGTACCAGAGAAAGCCGAGACCGGCCCCGACCAGGGCGGCGAGGAACACCGCCAGTTCGCCGGTGCCGGCGACATAGATCAACTCCAGATATTTGGCGAAGTTCACATTGCCCACCAGATAGGCGATCAGGATGAAGGTGGCCGCCGCGATCATCACCGGCACGATGGCCAGGCCGTCGAGCCCGTCGGTGAAGTTCACCGCATTGGCGGCGCCCGCGATCACGATGCCGCCGACCAGGATGAAGCCGATGCCGAACGGGATGACGAAGGACTTGGTGAAGGGCACGGCGAGCATGCCTTTGAGGCCGCTATCCTCGAGCTGCATCAGCGCCCAGGTCGCGATGAAGGCGACGCCGAACTCCACCGCGAGGCGCAGGCGCCCGCTGACGCCGTCGGAGGAGCGCTTGGTCACTTTCAGATAGTCGTCGGCGAAGCCCAGCGCGCCATAGGCGATGGTGACGAACAGCACGATCCAGACATAGACGTTTTCGAGATTGGCCCAGAGCAGGGTCGCGATCACCCAGGGCAGCAGGATCAGAAGGCCGCCCATGGTGGGCGTGCCCGCCTTCTCGATGATGTGGCGCTGCGGGCCGTCGCTGCGGATCGGCTGGCCCTTGCCCTGCTTGACCTTCAGCCACTGGATCAGCGAGCCGTTGACGATGAAGGCGAAGATCAGCGCGGTGATCACCGCGCCGCCCGAGCGGAAGGTCAGGTATTTGAACAGCCGGAAGACCGCGAGCTGGTCGGTATGGGTGAGCAGCGAGAGATAGTAGAGCATCGGCTTACGCGGTCCCCGCTTTCAACGCATCGACGATCACGGCCATCTTGCTGCCGAGCGAGCCCTTGACCAGCACGGTGTCGCCGGGCCTGAGCGCGGCGAGCAGTTGCGGGACGAGCTCGGCCGAGGTCGCCGCCCAGGCGCCGCGACGCGCGGCCGGCAGCGCCTCCCACAACGCCTTCATCTGCGGCCCGTTCAGGAAGACGAGATCGGCGCGCGCAGCCTCGATGGGCCCGGCGAGGCCGGCATGATACGCGGCGCCGTCATCGCCCATCTCCAGCATGTCGCCCAGCGCCGCGATGCGCCGGCCCTTGGCCGAGCCCAGCAGCGCCAGCGCGGCGACCATCGAGGACGGGTTGGCGTTGTAGCTTTCGTCGATCACGTCGATGCCGCCGGCGGCGAAGCGCAGCCCCCGGCCTTTGAGGGCGGTGAAATCCTTGAGCGCGGCGGCGGCGTTCAGCACGTCGCCCTCCAGCAGCGCGACCGCGAGCAGCGCGGCGATGGCGTTGCCGGCGATGTGGCGGCCGGGCGCGCCGATGCGGAACTCGACCGGGGTGCCGCAGATATCGGCGCGCACATGGCTGCCCCCGGCGGTTTCGTCATAGGCGAGGAGGCGCGCGTCGCTTTTCGGCGTCTCTCCGAAGGTCAGGATGCGCGCGACGCGGGCCTGGCGGGCGCGGGCAAGGAGGCGGTCGCAATGGGGGCTGTCGGCGGGCAGGATCGCGGCGCCCCCGGGCGCCAGGCCCTCGAAGATCTCCGATTTGGCGTCGGCGATGGCGTCGCAATTGCCGAAGAATTCCAGATGCGCCGGGGCGATGGTGGTGACCATCGCGACATGGGGGCGCACGAAGCTCACCAGATTCCGGATTTCGCCGAAATGGTTCATGCCGATCTCGAACACGCCGTACGGCGCGGCGCGCGGCAGGGCGGCGAGGCTGAGCGGCACGCCCCAATGGTTGTTGTAGGAGGCGGCGGAGCAGTGGGTGCCGCCGAGGGCGCCGAGCGCCAGGCGCAGCAATTCCTTCGTCGTGGTCTTGCCGGAGCTGCCGGTGACGCCGACGATCTTCGAGGCGGCGCGGGCGCGGGCGGCGCGGGCGAG
>DASWOE010000004.1:0-5852 GCA_036398875.1 Rhizomicrobium sp. | reverse complement strand
GGCACGCGCCGGGTGATGGTCCCGAACGGCGAACAGATCGACGTCAAGA
The DNA here is from genome assembly GCA_036398875.1 of Rhizomicrobium sp. GTDB lineage: Bacteria > Pseudomonadota > Alphaproteobacteria > Micropepsales > Micropepsaceae > Rhizomicrobium. The sequence continues at coordinate 5,803 of DASWOE010000004.1, read as the reverse complement.
TTCCGGTCGGCGTGAAGGACGGCCAGCAGGTCCGCGTGAAGGGCCGCGGCGGCGCCGGCCGCAATGGCGGACCGCCGGGCGACATCCTGATCGATATCGCGGTGGCGCCGCATCCCAGCATGACGCGCGACGGCAACGACATCCGCATGGAACTGCCGGTGTCGCTGAAAGAGGCGGTGCTGGGCGGCAAGGTGCCGGTGACGGTTCCGGGCGGCAGCACGGTCGAGCTGAACCTGCCGGCCAACTCCAACAGCGGCAAGACGCTGCGTCTCAAAGGCAAGGGCGTGACGCCTGCGGGCGGGGCGCCGGGCGACCTCTATGTGAAGCTGGTGGTCACCCTGCCCGATCATGCCGATGCCGAGCTGACGACGTTCGCGCAGGGCTGGACGGCGACGCACGATCCGCGCGCCAAGGCGAAATAGCGCCTATCCCGCCGCGAATTTCGCGACCGCGCGGCCGACTTCGAGGCGGAACAGGACCGCGTCATGGCCGGCGCCGGGGCACAGCAGCTCCTCGCTCGGCGTCTGCGCCGCGAGTTCGGCGCGGATGTCGGCCAGGCGCGTGACGTCGTCGGCCGGATCGTGGACGAGCAGCAGCCGCTGCGGCAGATGCCGTGCGACGGCGCGAACCGTCAGCGTCGCGATCGCGGCCTGCGTGGCCGCTTCGACGCCCGCGACGATGTCGGCGATCTCGGCTTCGCTGCAAGGCACGACCGCGCAATAGGATTCGACCACCGTCGGCATGCCGGCCGCGCCGGCGATCAGCGCCAGCGACCTGGTGCGCATCGCCGGTGCCCCGCCCCAGCTGCGCTCGCCGAGCGCAAAGGACGACGCCAGCGCGCCGAAGGAATGGGCGATCACCGACTGCCATGTCTCGACGCCGAGCGCGCGCGTCGCGGCGATCAGGGTCTCCACCCACTCCACCATGGTCGAGGTCGGCTTGGCGCGATTGGCCTCGCGCGTCTGGCCGTGCGCCGGCATGTCGAAGGCGTAGACCCGCAGGCCCTGCCGCGCCAGGGCCGCCACCAGCGGCGAGAAGAATTCAGCCTGCGCGTTCCAGCCATGCACGGCGAGAACCGGCGCGCCGTCCGCCGGGCCGGCGGCGAGGCCGACCAACCTTCCGAACGGAAGATCGAGCGCGATGCGCTCCAGCCTCGCCGACGGCGCCCTGCGCCGTTCGAGTTGTACCGGCGTGCAGAAGCGGTCGAATGCGGCGCCCAGATCTTCGGCTCCTTGGAGGTCGCCGCGATCCTAGCACGAGGGCGCGCGATCGCGCGCATGGGCGGGCGGGACGGGGCGCCAAGGCGCGGGCGCCGCGCCAGCGTGCCGGCCTCGTCAGTCTCCATCAGGCCGCTATAGCCGACGACATCGGCCGCCAGGATCGCGGTGAGTTTACGCTGCATCGCTTGCGACGAACAAAACGGACATCCAAATCCCGGACATCCTGACCTTACGCGCGGGGAAGTATAGCGCCGGCCTGCCTAGCGGATTGCCGCGCCCGTGAATTCGGCGCGGGCCAGCCGCTTGCGCACCAGGCCGGGGAAGAAGCGGGTCAGGAAGGCAAGCTGCTTGCCGCGGCCGCCGACGATGTGCTTGAGCGCCTTCGACGCGACCGCATCGTAGATCACGCCGGCGCATTCCTCGACCGTGTAGACCTGGGTGCCGCCGGCTTTCAGCGCGTCGGACATCTTCTCGTTGGTGTTCTTGGCGCCGGCATCGAGGATCGGCGTATCGACGAACCACGGCATGATGCATTTCACGCCGACGCCGAAGCGGCCGAACTCGATGTCGAGCGATTCGGAAAGGCCGCGCACGGCGAATTTGGTCGCGGCATAGATCGAGAGCTTGGGCGCGCCGTAGAGCGAGGCGCAGGACGAGACGTTGATCAGCTGGGAACCCGGCGTCGTCTTCAGATAGGGCAGCGCGGCGCGGGCGCCGGCGATCACGCCCTTGATGTTGATGTCGAGCTGGCGCGCAATCTCGTCGTCGGTCTGATCCTCGATATAGCCATAGGAAGCGATGCCGGCATTGTTGACGAGGACGTCGAGCCGGCCGCCGCTCGCCGCCGCGAACACCGACAGCGCGTCGGTCCAGGCGGAGGCGTCGCGCACGTCCAGCAGATAGGTCGCGCCGTTGTCGCGGCCGACGGCGTCGAGCGCCGCCTTGAGCCCCGCGGCGTTGATGTCGGCGAGGCCGACGAACCAGCCTTCCCTCGCGAAGCGCTTGGCGGTGCCGAGCCCGATGCCCGACGCCGCGCCGGTGATGAAAACCGCCTTGCGAATGCCCATATGCGCCCCTGACCTTACGGAACCTCCCGGGTTCCCAGCAACCGGCGAGCCGTCCAGAATGGCGCTAGACCCTCGCGAGCACGCCTTCTAATGTCCGCCGCAACGACAATCCACCACCGGGAAGAAAGAGTCACTCCATGAGCAGAGAAGCCGTCATCGTTTCCTATGCCCGCACGGGCCTGGCCAAATCGGGCCGCGGCGGGTTCAACATCACGCCGACCATGTCGATGGCGGCGCATGCCGTGAAGCACGCGGTCGAGCGCGCGGGCATCGACAAGGACCTGGTCGAGGACTGCTATCTGGGCAATTGCGCCCATGGCGCCGGAAATATCGGCCGCCAGGCGGCGCTGCTCGCCGGGATGCCGGTGACGACGGCCGGCGTGTCGATCAACCGCTTCTGTTCGAGCGGATTGCAGTCGATCGCGATGGCGGCGAATTCGATCCGCGGCGATCTCAGCCAGTGCATCGTGGCCGGCGGCGTCGAATCGATCTCGATCCCCAATCCCGGCCAGGGCCCGAACAATTCCGATCCCGCGCTGACCGAGGCCTATCCGGCGATCTACATGCCGATGATCGACACCGCCGACATCGTCGCCAAGCGCTACAAGCTGAGCCGCGAATACCAGGACGAGTTCAGCCTCGAAAGCCAGCGCCGCATGGCGGCGGCGCAGCAGGCCGGCAAGTACAAGGACGAGATCGTCCCGATGAAGACCAAGATGAAGGTCGTGGACAAGGCCACCAAGGAAGAGAAGATCGTCGATTACGTGGTGGAGAAGGACGAGTGCAACCGTCCCGACACGACGCTGGAAGGCCTGGCCGGCCTGCAGCCGGTGCGCGGCCCGGGCAATTTCGTCACCGCCGGCAACGCCTCGCAGCTCTCCGACGGCGCCGCCGCGGTGGTGGTGATGGAGGCGAAGGACGCCGAGAAGCGCGGCCTGCAGGCGATGGGCCGCTTCATGGGCTGGGCGACCTATGGCTGCCAGCCCGACGAGATGGGCATCGGGCCGGTGTTCGCGGTGCCGCGCCTGCTGGAGCGCTTCGGCCTGAAGGTCGATGACATCGGGCTGTGGGAGCTGAACGAGGCGTTCGCCAGCCAGTGCCTCTATTGCCGCGACGAGCTGCACATCGATCCGGCGAAGTACAACGTGAACGGCGGCTCCATCGCCATCGGCCATCCCTTCGGCATGACCGGCGCGCGGCTGACCGGCCATGTGCTGCAGGAAGCCAAGCGGCGCGGCGGCATCAAATACGCCGTGGTCACGATGTGCATCGGCGGCGGCCAGGGCGGCGCCGGGCTGTTCGAGGCGTACAACTGAGAATTGCCGTTCTGAAATGCCAAAGGCCGGAGGCGCGTGCCTCCGGCCCTTTTGCCGGCACGACGACGGGATCGTTCCCGGCCGTCTTTCGAAGATTTAATCCCACGCACAGAACGACGATGCGGCGAAACACGCCTTTTCCGGGGGTCCTTTTGCATTGCGTCCGTCCACATGCGCGCGGCGTTAGCCATTCCGCCGGATCGGTTTGGTAGCTTTCCCGACGCCGCCTGAGCGCAATTCCATCCGGATACGGATCACGCGGGGAGCATGACCTTGGCCGACATCGTCGTCGCCATTCCAACCTTCCGTCGGCCGGTGTGGCTTGCGCGGCTGCTGCGCGCGCTCGAACTGCTTGAGACCGGGGCGCGTCTGAGCATCCTCATCGCGGACAACGACGGCCAAGAGCGGCGCGGGCTGGAAGCGGCGGGCGAGATCGTCCGCGCCGGGTATCGCTGGCCGGTCGAAGGCTTCGCGGTCGAGGAGCGCGGCATTTCCCAAGTGCGCAATGCGCTGGTCGCGCATGCGCTGGCGCATCGCAAGCACGACTTCTACCTGGCCATGCTGGACGACGACGAATGGCCGAGTCCGGGCTGGCTCGAGGCGCTGCTCGGGGTGCAGCGGACGACCGGCGCCGACATCGTGCAAGGGCCGGTCAGTTGCGAATTTGCGGCGGCGCCGCCGATCTGGGCGGTGCTGTCCAACACCTGCGTTCCGCCGCGCTCGGGCTCGGGCCCGATCCTGCGCGCCGATGCCGGCGGCAATATCCTGATCGCCAGTGCCAGCCTGGCGCGGGCCGGCGCGCCCTGGTTCGATCCGCAGTTCGGGCTGACCGGCGGCGAGGACAAGGACTTCTTCATGCACATGGCGCAATGCGGTGCGCGCTTCGCATGGGCCGAAGAGGCGCGGGCCTACACTTCGATCCCTTCATCGCGCATGAGCCTGCGCTGGGCGCTGGCCCGTGCCTTCCGCTCCGGCAATTGCGATCTGCGCATCACGCGCAAATACGACCGTTCCGCCGCCACGCTGCTGCACGAGAGCGCCAAGCTGATCGGTGCGCTGCTCTATGCGCCGGTGGATTTCGCCCTGTCGGGCGACGATCACGAGCGGCGCATGCGCGCCGCCTTCACCTTCGCGCGCGCGCTCGGCAAGGCCGCGGCGCCGCTCGGCGGCGAATATCGCGAGTACCGCAATACGCACGGCACGTGAGCCGCAAACCCGCCCGCGGCGTGCCGCTCTAACGCGCCGGCCAGGGATCGCGCCAGGCGTCGAAGGCGTCGAGCCGGTCGTGCCAGCGGCGGAGCGCGGGAAATTCGTCCAGCGGCATGTGCGCCGCGCCGGCATAGGGAAGCGCCACGGCCAGCGCGAAATCGGCGACGGTCAGCCGGTCGCCCATGACCCAGTCGCGGCCGCCGAGGCGATCGTCCAGCACGGCGGCGAAGCGGCGAAACTCCGCCAGCGCCTCGCTCTCCACCGCGGGGTCCAGCGGACCGATGCCGAAGCGCGGCTTGATGATGTGCTCGAAATAGAGCGCGCCGCAGGCACGGCCGAAATGCATCGCATTCCAGCTCAGCCAGCCGACCACCTCGATCTGATCGTCGCACTCGCGCGGCCACAGAGCGGCGCCCATGCGTTCGGACAGATGGCAGATGATGGCGTCGGCCTCGCACACGATTCGGTCGCCATCGACCAGCGTCGGCACCTTGCCGCTCGGGTTGATCGCCAGCATCGCCGGCGTGCGGTGCTCGGCCTTGGTCAAATCGAGATAGACATATTCGACGGGCGCCGCGAGATAGCGCGCCGCCGCGCAAGCCTTGCGCGGCGAAAGCACATCCGAATAGTAGAGTTTCATCGCCGCCATCGTCCCGTCCTCACGCGAGCAGCGCCTCGAGCTTGTCCAGCGCGCCGTTCCAGCCTTCGGTGTGGCTGCGGACCGTCTCGTCATTGTCGAGGCGCGAATGGGTGAAGGTGAGTTCGGTGCCGTCCGCGATCGGGCGCAAGACCATCTCGATCTGCGATTCCCCCGGGTCTTCGACGCCGCCGCGCCAATTCCACGTCATGCGCACCCGGCTGGGGCGATCGACCTCCAGGAACGCGCCGAAGCACTCGTGCTCGCTATTGTCGAGCATGCGGAAGCGGACGCGGAAGCGCCCGCCGACCCGCCCATCGACCTCGGCGAGGAGGACCGGGCCGGCGTCGGGTC
>DASWOE010000003.1:0-20021 GCA_036398875.1 Rhizomicrobium sp. | reverse complement strand
CGCTCGTATTGCTCGCCAGATGCACTTCCTGGGTGAACTGGTGCAGGTAGTCCAGACCGTCCTGGGTGTCCGACTGGAACGGAATGAAACCGGGACCCATCGTCGGCAGATAGACCGCGCCGAAGCCCCCATCGATGTCGCCGCGGCTGAAGCCATGCGTCGATTCATAGCCGGTGATCGAGGTCAGCTTCATGTTCCAGAAATCGTATTCGATCACGGCGTTGGTGCCGATGCCGTCATAGGCCTGCGGATTCTCGTCATACGGATCGGTGAAGCCTTGATCGAAGAAGACCTTGTCCTCGATGTAGTTGCCGTTGAGGTGGTCGCCGCCCTTGGTCAGGATGTTGGCGCGGAAGACGGCGGCGGTACCCTCCAGGGAACGGGCATGGACGTTCAGCAACACGCTGAAATCGTCGCTCGGCTTCCAGGCGAGCTGCACGCGGCCGGCGCGCTCGTCATAGCCGCCCAGAACGTCCTTCAGGCCGAGATGGGCGTTGTCGATATAATCGTCGCGGTGCTGCAGCAGGCCGGAAATGCGGAACGACAGCGTGTCGGTGATGCCGTCGCCGATGGCGCCCTCGGCATTGACCGTGCCGAGCTCCCCGTAGGACACGGCGCCATAGCCGTCGAGATCCTCGGTCGGCGCCTTGCTGGTGAACTTGACGATGCCGGCGGTGGTGTTGCGGCCGAACAGCGTGCCCTGCGGGCCGCGATCGACTTCGACCTCGCCGATGTCGAACAGCGGCGCGCTTTTCAGCACGGCATTCTCCATGACGACATTGTCCTCGATGATCGACACCGGCTGGGAGGCGGCGAGATCGAAATCGGTGTTGCCGAGGCCGCGGATGTAGAAGCGCGGCGCGACGCGGCCGTTGGAGGATTCCGCGTACAGGCTGGGAACGCGCGAGGCGATGGCGCGGATGTCGGCGCCGGCCGAGAACAGGGAGCGCAGCTCGTCTTCGGGGATGGTCGCGACCGATTCGGGCACGTCCTGCAGGTTTTCCGCATGCCGCTCGGCCGTCACGACGACGGTTTCGACCTCCTGCGCCAATGCCGGCACGGCCGCCGAGAAGGCGGCCAGAGCGCCGACCGCGGCCGCGGTTCGGCGAACAATCTGCAAACGGGTGGACAGCATCGGTGATCCCCATATGACGGCCCAATCCGCGGCCGCAAAAAATGTTGCGAGCCCGCCCTGCCGTCTCATCCCGATATTATTGTAATTGTCGCGAACGTGACGATGGCGCAAATTTTTTGTCAACAAGCTAAGGACCGCCGCGGCACCGATTGGCGGGCGCTGTGGTGCGAAGGTCACGCCGGACGTGCGCCGCGCGCGCGACCGCCATTCGCTCCCGCGGCTGGCAAAGCGCGCGCATCCGCGATGAAAATCGCGGCCGCGCGACGGCGGAGGGAAAATGCAAAGGATCGAACCGCTGGGCGGCCACCTACTCCCGGGCAGGTTCATCGCCCTGGAGCCGCTGGAGACGCGGCATCATGCCGGCCTGATCGCGGCGGCCTCCGATGCGAGCCTCTTCACCCATATGCCGTTCGACATGACGAAAGGCTTCGCGGCGCGACTCGCGGATTTCACGGCCGAGCACGCGAGCGGGCGCATGGTCGTCTACGTCGTGCGGCGCCTGGGCGACGGCGCCATCGTCGGCTCGACCGCCTATCTCGCCCTCGCGCCGGAGCATGCGCGGGTGGAGATCGGCTCGACCTGGTACGCGCGGGAGGCGCAGGCGAGCGCCGTCAATCCGGAGGCGAAATATTTGCTGCTCGCCAATGCATTCGCGAAAGGGTGGAATCGCGTCGAGTTCAAGACCGATGCGAAGAATGCCCGCTCGCGCGCGGCGCTGAAGAAGCTCGGCGCGCAGGAGGACGGCATCCTGCGCGGCCATATGTGGGTGCCGCAGGGCTATTTCCGCGATTCGGTCTATTTCTCGATCCTCGCGAGCGAATGGCCGAGAGTGAAGGCGGGACTGCAAGCGAGGCTGGCGGGGTTTGCGTGAATGCCACTGTCAGGTGATCAAGATGCTTCGTATTTGCAGGACGCGCACTGCGTCCGTTCTGCCACATCCGCAAGATTGACAGACCTGGGTCGCCTTCCCTTCGCATCGCTCGCGCGATGCTCAGCGGGGACGACAGCGGTGCTTGCCGCGAGTGCTACGCTTTGAGCCAGGCCGGCTTGGCCAGCCCGAAATGGCGCTGCAGCATCGTCTCCGCCCGTTCGAGGGCGCCCTCGGCCCAGCCCTGCGCCAGCGAATAGGCCTCGCCGCAGACATGGAGATCGCGCCCCGCCAGCGGCTTCAGCATCGCGGCGGAATCGACCAGGCCGTCATGGCCGAGCGCGTAATAGTGCCAGCCGCCGCCATACGGATCGACGCTCCAGTCCTGGAAATAGGCGGCGAGCGGCATTGCATCGGTCTTGCCGAGCACCGCCGTGGCTTCGCGGTGCACCTCGGCGGCCAGCGGCGAGGCGCCGCCGAGCGCGGTGAAGCCGGACGGATCGGGTCTGGCGACGAGACGCTGCCAATGCGCGACATGTTCCATGTCGCAATAGGCCATCAGCACGCCATAGCCGTTGGTGTCCTCGCCCGGCAGGCGCGAACGCTCCGAGCCCAGGCAGTAGAACTGGCGCGCCGGCATGTCGGTGATCGAGCGGCCCTCGACGATGCCGTGGTCGCGCCACCACGGCCGGCGATAGAGCAAGAGGCTCTTGCAGGCGGGGATCGGCGTCACCGAAGCAATCAGCCGGGCGAAGCGGCGGTCGGCGCGGCTTTCGGGAAAATGCTCGATCCGTTCGAGCCCGCGGCGCGGCAGCGCGAGGATAACCTTCGCAGCGGTGAGACCGGTCTGGCGGCCGACGGCATCGCGCACGGTCAGGCGCGATGCGCCGCCCAGCGGCTCCAGCCCCACCAGCCGCGTGCGCAGCGAGACCGCCGCGCCGGAGCGCGCGGCCAGCGTCTGCGGCAGGCGCTGATAGCCGCCGGCGACGGTGGCGTATGTGCCGTCGAGATCTTCGCCGGAGAAGGTGAAGTCGATCTCGTCGAGGCCGCTTTCGCCCTCGATCCAGTCGTCATAGCCCGAACCGTCCTGGGCGAGCGCCAGTTCCTCGGCGCTCATGCCTTCGAGCAGCAGGTCGCGGTTCTTCCAGTCGCGCAGCAGGCGGTTCTTGTAGCGATAGGTGGCGCGGATCCTCGCCCAGTCGGCGGCGGTCCGGGGCGGGTTCGCCTGCGGCAGGACATGGGCGATGGCGCGCGCGAAATAATCGGCGCCCGGTTTCTGATCGGCATCGGGCACGCGATAGGGATAGCGCGCCTTGCCGGCCTTGACCTGCGCCAGCGAGAAGTTGCGGCCGCGCAGCATGAGGCGGTTGGGATCGCGCGCGACCGGATAGTCCCGCGACGGCAGGCCGAGGAGACCGACGAGGCCGAACACATGGCGATGCGCCTGCTGGAAGCGCATGCCGCCCGCCTCGGCGACGAGATGCGGCGCCTGCGCAAACGAGACCGAATGCAGCCTTCCGCCGATGCGCTCCGACGCCTCGAACAGGCGGATGCGCAGATGCGGCTTCTCCTTGGCCAGGCGCCAGGCGGCATAGGCGCCGGCAATGCCGCCGCCGACGATGGCGACGTCGAGGTCGGTCCGCGCGGCGGCGCGCGCCGCGAACGGCGCGGCGGCGAAAGCCGCACCGGTTGCGAGCATGTCGCGCCGCGAGATCGTGCTCATACCGGCGGCCTCGTCAGGACCGCGAGGCGGTCGCGATAGACCTTCACCAGACAAGCGCCGGGTGCCGGGCCGCGGCATGCCGCATTGCGCCGGGCGAGCCAGTCGCGCTGTTCCTGGCGCAGCTTCGCCTGCGCCGCCGGCTCATAGGCGTTGCGCATGGCGGACTGCCAGGCCTCGGCGACCTGACGGTCGAGGCGCGCCAGGGCGGCGTCGGCGCAGACCGCCGTTTCGATCCCGGTCGCGGCCTTGGCGCAATCGAAGGACGGCGCGGGCGCGCGCCAGTCGGGGCGGATCACCTCGCGAAGCCGGTCGAGTGGCAGGATCGATTCCTGCGGCCCGGCGGCGTAGGCGGCGACCTGATAGGGCGGGAAATATATGTGCAGGCGGCCGGGCTCCCATACGAAATCCTTGAAATTGTCGGCGACGGGCGCGGTGCCCCTGGCGATCGTATCCTTGTCGCTGAGCGCGTCCGCGCCGCTGCCGATGCGGCGCAACAGATCGGCGGCGACGAGCCGGCTGACGCGCGTGAGGCCGCGGCTGCCGTCGATGATCTCCGGCAGGAAGACCTGGGCGCCGCCGGGCAGCAGGAAATCGAACGTCGCATAATCGCCATTGGGATGGGCGCCGCCGGTGTCCTCGTAGATGGTGAACAGCACCGCGAACATCGCTCCGTCGTTGCGCGCGATGGAATAGGTCGTGTCGAGGGCATAGGGGCGGTCGCCGTTCGCCGCGGCGTCGGGGCCATAGGTCTTGAAGGCGTCCACGCTTGCGCGCGCATAGTCCGCCAGGGCGGCGTCGATCGCCCGGTTTGCGGTCTGCGGGTATCTGACCGAAATTTCGAGCGCCTTGGACTTGAAGACGAGCGCCCTTGCCGCCACCGGCAGGCCGGCGGCGGATGCCGCGCCCAGGCCGGCGCACAGGCTTAAGAAAAAGCAAACCCAAACAAGGCGCATGCCCGCGCTCCCCGGCTCGGCGGCCATGGTGGAACCGGCGTGCGACCACCGCAAGGCGGTCAAAGCGCATAGGTCTTTTCTTTCCGCGCCGGGACGCCCATGTTTGGGCCGGCAGCACAGGAAAGTCAGCATCATGGCATTGATCGGACCGGGCGGCAGGCCCGTCGCTTCGGCCAAACCGGCGACCGCGCCGGCGGAGCCGTCGAGCCCCCATGTGAAGGACAGCGACCTCGCCAGCTTCGGCGCCGACGTCATCGCCGCCAGCCGCGAGGTGCCGGTGATCGTCGATTTCTGGGCGCCGTGGTGCGGGCCGTGCAAGCAGCTCGGCCCCCTGCTGGAGAAGGTCGTCGGCGAGGCCAAGGGCGCAGTCCGTCTCGTCAAGGTCAATATCGACGAGAATCCGGAGATCGCGCAGCAGCTGCGCATCAAATCCATCCCCGCCGTGTTCGCCTTCAAGGACGGCCAGCCGGTCGACGGCTTCATGGGCGCGATCCCCGAAAGCCAGGTGCGCCAGTTCGTGGCCGGCCTCGCGGGCGGCGGCGGCCATGGCGGCCACGACCATGCCGAAGAAGTCCTTGCCGTGGCGCAGGAGGCGTTCGACGCCGGCGATGTCGGGCAGGCGGCGCAGGCCTTTGCCCATGTGCTGCAGGACGAGCCGGGCCATCCCAAGGCGGTCGCCGGCCTGGCGCGCTGCTATCTGAAGAGCGGCGACCTCGAACGCGCCAAGCAGACCTTGCAGCTGGTGCGGCCGGACGGCGCCAATGACGAGGCGATCCGCGCGGTGGAAGCCGAGCTCAAGCTGCGCGAACAGGCGGCGGAAGCGGCCGGCGGGCTGGAAGCCGCCAAGGCCAAGCTGGACGCGGATCCCAAGGACAACCAGGCGCGTTTCGACTATGCGCTGGCGCTGGACGGCGCGGACGACCGCGAGGGTGCGATCAGCCAATTGCTCGATATCGTGCGGCGCGACCGCAAATGGAACGAGGAAGCGGCGCGCAAGCACCTGGTGACGCTGTTCGAGGCGATGGGGCCGACCGATCCGCGCACCATCGACGCGCGGCGGCGGCTTTCTTCCATCCTGTTCTCCTGAGGCGGACATGGCCGGGCGCTATCATTCGATCGACGATCTGCCGCGCACGCTGGGCATCTTCCCGCTGACCGGCGTGCTGCTGCTGCCGCGCGGGCACCTGCCGCTCAACGTGTTCGAGCCGCGCTATCTCGCGCTGGTGGAGAGCGCGCTGTCGGGCAGCCGCCTGATCGGGATGATCCAGCCGACCGAGAACGAGGAAAAGACGCTGAAACCGGCGCTGTCGGCGATCGGCTGCGCCGGACGCGTCACCGGCTATCGCGAGACCGATGACGGCCGCTATCTCATCACGCTGACCGGCATCTGCCGTTTCCGCGTCGCCGAGGAGCTGACGACGCCGGCCTCGTTCCGCGCCGTCAAGCCGGATTTCGCCCCCTTCGCCGGCGATCTGGCCGAGCGCGACGAGGAGGATTTCCCGCGCGAGCGGCTGCTGGCCGCGCTGACCGAATACCTGGCGCAGCGCGAGCTGAAGGCCGACTGGAAGAGCGTGATGAACGCGCCGGCCGAGACGCTGGTCAACGCGCTCGCCATGCTGTGCCCCTTCGAGCCGAACGAGAAACAGGCGCTGCTCGAAGCGCCGCAATGGCAGGACCGCGTCAGCACCCTGCTGGCGCTGCTGGAGATGGCGGGCGTGGCGTCGGGCACGAACACGGTGAACTGATGGAGCCCGATCCCAAGCTGCTGGAGATCCTGGTGTGCCCGGTGACGAAGGGGCCGCTGGCCTACGACCGGGCGCGCGGCGAGCTGATCAGCCGGCAGGCCGGGCTCGCCTATCCGATCCGCGGCGGCGTTCCGATCATGCTGGCCGGAGAGGCGCGCGAGCTGTCCGACGCCGAGCGCGACGCGCGATGACGGAGGGCGCCGCCAAGCCCTGGCCGGTGGAGATCAGGCTCAATCCGGCGAAGGACCAGCTCACGGTCGCGTTCGACAGCGGCGAGCATTTCGTGCTGCCGGCGGAATATCTGCGCGTGGAATCGCCCAGCGCGGAGGTCCAGGGCCACGGCCAGGGGCAGAAGCAGATCGTGACCGGCAAGCAGGCGGTCGCCATCGCGGCGCTGGAGCCGGTGGGCAATTACGCGGTGCGGATCGTGTTCGACGACGGCCACGACACGGGGCTGTTCTCCTGGGACTATCTGCACGAGCTGGGCCGCGAGCAGCGGGTCAAGTGGGCGACGTATCTGAAAGCGCGCGGGAAGGCGTGAACGAGACGACCTCTCCCGCTCGCGGGAGAGGAAAACTCACCGCATCCGGGCGCCCGCCTTCGGGTCCCAATGCAGCGGATGGGCCGACTTCGGCAGCGGAGCGTCGCCTGGGCCGGGCGTGTCGCCGTATTTCCACGAGGCCGGGCAGATCGCGATGTAGCGCGCATAGCCGCCGGTGCCGCCCTTGAACTTGGGAAAGCCGAAGGCGACGAGGCAGCCGGTCTCGGCGACCTGGTCCAGATGGGCGATGCCTTCGCCCTGGGCATAGCCGTTATGCATCAGCCAGGCTTCGCCTTCCAGCGTCGGCGTCGTGTCGGTGTCGACCGCCTCGTGGCCGTGGAACAGGATGCGACGCTGCAGGTGCAGGAACTTCAGCGCCGCCAGGGTCACGCCGGGGAACTGCGTCTCGGCGGCGAGCCGGGGGTCGGGCCAGCGTTTCGACCAATCCGAACGGATGAAGACGACCGCGCCGGCCGGCACGCGGCCATGCACCTGCTCCCACGCCAGGATATCGGCGACCGTCATCTGATAGCCCCGGTTCTTCCGGACCTGCGGCACGATCGAGATGACCACCAGCTTGCGCAGCGAATAGGTCGGCGGCAGTTCGTCGATCGACGGATATTCCGGCGCCCAATGCGCCGGCGGATCGAGCTGGGTGCCGAGCTGGTCGGTCTGAAGATCGTAATGCGAAGCCTCGAAACCGTCTTTCCCATAGGTGTAAGGCTTGCCGGTCGCCGGATCGGTCGTCGGCGCGAAGGTCGAGGGCGCAAAACCGTGCCACACCGGAATGCCGGGCGCGACGGTGTGGGTCAGGTCGATGTATTTCGCATGGGCGAAGCTTTGGTCGTAGGCGCGCCACAGCCCCTCCGCCCGGGCGCCGCCGGCCGCCAGAACCGCCATCGCCGCCGCCAGGATGTGGGTCCGCATGAACCGCCGCCCTTTCTCGAAGACCGCGGCAGCTTACGGCGTGGCAGGCGTCGCTTCCACCGCGCATCGCGCACTGGCATAGTCGCGCGATGATTCAGCGCGTGAGACCGTGCGCAAGCGCCTTTCCTTCTTGAGCAGCCCGCCGGACGGACAGAGCCGGCCGCCCAACCTGATGCAGGCGCGTCCGGGCGCCCGCGTGGCCATCGTGAAGGGCCAGGACAGGACGCGCTGGACGGACTTCTATCACGCCGTCCTGACCGCGCCGTGGTGGATGTTCTTCCTCGGCCTGTCGGGCTTCTTCGCCGTCATCACCGCCGTTTTCGCCCTGCTCTACCTCGCCGATCCGACGCCGCTGGGCCATGCGCGGCACGGCAATTTCTGGGACGTCTATCTGTTCGCCATCGAGACCATCGCCTCGATCAACTATTCCGGCTTCATGCCGCAGACGAGCTACGCCAATGTCGTGGTCAGCATCGAGGGCTTTTTCGGCATCCTGACCACGGCGCTGTTCACCGGCGTGATCTTCGCGCGGTTCTCGCGCCCCTTCGCGCGCATCGTGTTCTCGCGCCGCGCCGTGGTGATCCCGTTCGACGGCGTGCCGACCCTGATGCTGCGCACCGCCAACCAGCGCGGCAATTCCATCGTCGATGCCGAGATCCGCCTGACCCTGGCGCGCCAGCAGATCTCGCGCGAGGGCATCGAGATGCGGCGCTTCGAGGACCTGAAGCCGTCGCGGCAGCGCAGCTCGCTGTTCGCGCTGTCCTGGACGATCATGCACCGCATCGACCGCCACAGCCCGCTCTATGGCGTCAGCAGGCAGACGATGGTCGATGAGCAGATGGAGATCGTCGTGATGCTGAGCGGGCTGGACGAAGTGCTGGCCGACCGGGTCTATGCCCGCCAGTCCTATTCCGCCGAGGACATCGTGTGGGGGCACAAATTCGTCGATGTGCTGTTCTTCAACCCCCACGGCCGCCGCATCGTCGATCTGACCCGCTTCCACGACACCGAGCCGCTTATTCCCGGCCCGTAGCGCGCTTCTCGGCGGAGAGGATCGGGCCGTCGGTGAAGAGATATTCGCGCAGCTCCTTGTCGAAGCGCGCATCCTTGCGCCGGAGCCATTCGAGCAGCATCGAGGCATGCTCGATCTCCTCGTCGGCATTGTGCAGCAGGATGGCCTTGAGCTCCTCGTCGTCGGTATCGTCGGCGCGCTGGCGGTACCAATCGACCGCCTCCAGCTCCTCGCGGATCGAGTTGATCGCGTAATGGACGTGCAAATTCTTCTGCGACAGGCGGGCGCGCGGGATGTGCAGATCGCCGCCGCTGAGCGGCGGTGGCGCGGACGGCGGCGGCGACGGGGCCGGCCTGGGCGGTTCCGGCGATGCGTGCAACAGAGACGGCGGCGCCGCCGCAATGACGGGCTTCCTGCGCTTGAAACCGAACACGACCCTGCCCCACCCAAACCCCGCGCGAAGCCTAGCGCGGCGGGCGGCGAATGGGAACAATTGCGGCTTGAGCGCGTGGTCGCACGGCTTTATGGTCGCGCCGCCATGGAAAAATTCACCAAGCTCGAAGGCGTCGCGGCGCCGCTCAACATGATTAATGTCGATACCGACATGATCATCCCCAAGCAGTTCCTGAAGACCATCAAGCGCACGGGACTGGGCAGCGCCCTGTTCCACGAGATGCGGACGCGGCCGGACGGCAGCGAAAATCCCGATTTCGTGCTGAACAAGCCGGCCTATCGCCACGCCAAGATCCTGGTCTCCGGCGAGAATTTCGGCTGCGGCTCGTCCCGCGAGCACGCGCCCTGGGCGCTGCTCGATTTCGGCATCAGATGCGTGCTGGCGCCGAGCTTCGCCGACATCTTCTACAGCAACTGCTTCAAGAACGGCATCCTGCCGATCGCGCTGCCGCAGGCGGACATCGACAAGCTGATGGACGATGCCGAGCGCGGCGCCAATGCGGTGATCTCCATCGATTTGGAGGCCCAGGAAATCCGCGGCCCCGACGGCGGCTGCATCGCGTTCGAGATCGATCCGTTCCGCAAGCAATGCCTGCTCAATGGCTGGGACGATATCGGACTGACGCTGCGCGCCGAGCAGAAGATCACCGACTTCGAGGCCAGGCGCGCCCGGGAGATGCCCTGGGCGTAATGCGATGACCTTCAAGCTTCTCCTCACCCCCGGCGACGGCATCGGACCCGAAGTGATCGCCGCTACGCGCCGCGTGCTCGGCTGGTTCGAGCAGAACCGCAACATCGCCTTCGAGACCGAGGAGGCGCCGATCGGCGGCATCGCCTATGAGACGCTGGGCACGCCCGAGCCGGACGCGACCATCGCCAAGGCCAAGGCGGCGGACGCGGTGCTGTTCGGCGCGGTCGGCGGGCCCCAATGGGACGCGCTGCCCTTCGACAAGAAGCCGGAGCGCGGGCTGCTCAGGCTGCGCAAGGATCTCGGCCTGTTCGCCAATCTGCGCCCGGCGCTGTGCTTCGACGCGCTGAAGGATGCGTCGAGCCTCAAGCCCGAGATCGTGGCGGGGCTCGATATTCTCATCGTGCGCGAGCTGACCGGCGGGGTCTATTTCGGCGAGCCGAAGGCGATCACCACGCTGGCGGACGGCCAGCAGCGCGCGGTGGACACCCAGGTCTACACCACGCACGAGATCGAGCGCATCGCGCGGGTGGCGTTCGAACTGGCGCGGCTGCGCGGCGGCAAGGTCTGCTCGGCCGAGAAGAACAATGTGATGGTGACGGGCGTGCTGTGGAAGCAGGTCGTGCAGCGCGTGCACGACGCCGAATTCCCCGACGTGGCGCTGTCGCACATGCTGGCGGACGCGATGGCGATGCAGCTGGTGCGCAACCCGAAGCAGTTCGACGTCATCGTGACCGACAACCTGTTCGGCGACATCCTGTCGGACGAGGCGGCACAGCTGACCGGCTCGCTCGGCATGCTGCCGTCGGCCTCGCTGGGCGCGAAGGATGCGAACGGCAGGCAGCTGGCGCTTTACGAGCCGATCCATGGCAGCGCGCCGGACATCGCCGGCAAGGGCGTCGCCAATCCGATCGCGTGCATTCTGTCGTTCGCGATGGCGCTGCGCTATTCGTTCGGGCGCGGCGCGGACGCGGCGCTGCTGGAGAAAGCGGTGGAGCGCGCGCTGGCGGAGGGCTACCGCACGCCGGACATCATGCAGCCGGGGATGACCAAGGTCGGCACAAGCGAAATGACCGCGGCGATCCTGAAGGCGTTGGACGGGTTGTCGGGCTGAGCTTCTGTTCCAGAGATTGGAAGACGCACTTCCATTTTTGGGAAATCCGGGTTATCCTAGCGCTACATGATCGTCGTCGGCACCGATCTGGTGGAGCGGTATTTCGCGAAGCGCGCGGGAAGCCGCGGGATCAAGGCGGCGCGGGCGCAATACGATGCCTGGTTGAGCATCGCACGGACCGCGGACTGGAAGCTGCCCGCCCAGGTGAAGGCGTCTCACCCCAAGGCGAGCATTCTCAAGGGAGGCCGCGTGGTGTTCAACATCAAGGCCAACGACTTTCGCCTGGTCGCCTTGGTTCAATATCGGGACGGCGTGCTGATGATCCGTTTTTTCGGATCGCATGCGGAATACGACGAGATCGACGCGGAGACCGTGTGATGAAAGCGACATTGATCATCGTTCAGAACGATGCCGACCACCGCGAGGCACTTGCCCTGGTCGAGAAGCTCATGGCGTCGGACGATCCCGTCGATCGCGCCCGGATGGCGGCGCAGGCGCGGCTCGTTGAGGCCTATGAGAAAGCGCGGTGGCCGCGCCGGCAGGCAAGCTTGCCGGAACTGCTGGCCTATCTGATGGACCAGCACGGCATGACGCGGGCCGACCTGGTGCCGCTGCTCGGGACGCCGAGCCGCGTCAGCGAAGTCTTAAGCGGCAAGCGCGAGCTGAGCATGACGATGGTCAAGCGGCTGCGTGACCGGTTCAACATTCCGGCCGATCTGTTCATTTCGGTTGGAACGCCCCCAGTCGCGGCGTAGGGCGGCGCTCGCCGTTCGCGGCGGCGATCTTGAAGGCACTGGATAAGCTGACGGACTGAAGAATTCCATCAACGACGAACTTCCGATAGCTGTTGCCGACGTGAATCTACCTTTCGCTCAACGTGGTCGTAAAAAGGAATGAGCTTTTTCTCGCTGTGTTCAACCGCAACCAAAACTTCACGTGGAATAGTTTCTGACAGAAATCTCTCCCAAATCTCGACGAACTCAACGAGTGTGCTGAAATAGCGTCGGGTCTCAGGTTCCGATAACCACATTCTATCCCGAAAGACGCTTAGCATTTCCCGATAGGCCGGCATTAGCGCGGTCCGGAGCTGCCCGTTGTCGTATTCAATCATCTTGCCAAATCGATCGTATCTTTCACTAAGACCGTCACGCTTCGCCTGAGGGGAAGCCCCCTCATATTCAGCACAAATGTTCTGCCATTGCTCGCTCGCGATACTCGACAGTCGATCCCTCAGTTCGCCCTTGGCATTCGTCTCGGCCCGAAGGCTGAGCAAAGGTCCATAAAACTCGCTAAGCTGCCGATTGAGAAACTCTGCCCTTCGGCGCGCTTTGTCGTTGCGATTTGCGATCCAGCCACCAAGCCCGACTCCCAACAGGCCGGCGAAGGCAGAAATGAGTATCGTGAGAACCTGCCCGATTTGCATCCTCTGTCATCCCCGGCCGAGCGATGCGACAGCATCGCGAAGGGAAGGGGACCCAGGTATATCCGGCAGCGCGATCTCTCCGAGCAGGCGCGCGTAGATATCGTTCCAGCCGGAATTGTGCTGCTCGATCAGCCTGATCTTCCAAGCGCGATTCCATTTCTTCAGACGCTTTTCGCGTGCGATCGCAGCGTGGACGTCTTCGTAAGGCTCGTACCAGACGAGGATGTGCACGCCGTACTTCTTGGTGAACCCCTCGACGAGATCGTTCTTGTGCTCCCAGGTGCGACGCATGACATCGTTTGTCACACCGACATAGAGCGTGCCGTTGCGGCGGCTGGCGAGCATGTAGACGAAATAGAGATGTTCGCGCATGCGCCGATTGTATCGGGCAGGAAACCGACCGTCGAGCGCATGGAAACGCCTGGGTCCCCTTCCCCTCGCATCGCTTCGCGATGCTCCGCCGGGGATGACAAATTGGACTACTGCTCCACTACAAGCTATCCGAAGTGCTGGACGAAGCGGCGTTTGATGCGGCGGATCCAGCGGATCTCGTCTTCGGGGTCCTCGTAGCCGTCGGCCTTCAAGACATCGAGCGCGAATTGCCTGGCGTCGATCCGCTTGGCCGTCACGATGGCGCGCACCTTGGCGTCCGAGAGGTTGAGCCCCCAGTCGTCGCACAGGCTGCGCAGCAGGAGCTCCAGCTGCGCCTCGACCGTCTCTTCCTGTTTCCAGCGCGCCATTACGGCTCGATCACCACCTTGCCGATGACGCTGCGGTCCTGCAGCGTGCGCATCGCATCGACGGCTTGCGCCAAAGGAAACCGCGCATGGATGTGCGGGCGGATTTTCTTTTCAGCCAGGAGTTTCGTGATCGCGAACATGTTCTGGCGGCCCTTCTCGGGGAATTTGCGGCCGTATTCGCCGGCCCGCACGCCCAGGACCGAGAAACCCTTGATCAGCGGCAGGTTCACGCCGATCGACGGGATGCGGCCGCTGGTGAAGCCGATGACCAGGATGCGGCCGTCGAAGGCGATGCAGCGCGTGCTCTCGTCGAACACGTCGCCGCCCACCGGATCGTAGATCACATTGGCGCCTTCGCCGCCGGTGGCGGCCTTCACGGCGTCGCGAAAGCCGGTCGAGGGCAGAACAAGATCGGCGCCATGATCCTTCAGAAAGGCGCGCTTGGCTTCGGTCGAGGCGGTGGCGATCACCTTGGCGCCCAGATGCCGGCCGAGATCGACGGCGGCGAGCCCGACGCCGCCGGCCGCGCCATGGACCAACAGCCACTCGCCGGCCTCCAGCCGGGCGCGGCGCACCAGCGCGACATAGGCGGTAAGATAGGCGACGGTGAAGCTCGCGGCCTCGGCATAGCCGATGCCGGCGGGGATCAGGCGCAGGCTGGCAGCCGCGACCTGGATCTCCTGCGCGTAGCAGCCGAGGCCGCCGACGATCACGCGGTCGCCGAGCTTTGCGTTCGTCACGCCTTCGCCGACCGCGATCACGTCGCCGGCCGCTTCGGTGCCCGGAATGAAGGGCAGCGCCGGCTTGTGCTGGTACTTGCCCTGGACGGTCAGGATGTCGGGGAAATTCACCGCCGCGGCGCGAATGCGGACGCGCGCTTCGCCTAGCCCAGGCGGCGGCAGATCGATGTCTTCCAGGCGCAGCGTGCCGATGTCGTCCGCGACGGCGCGGCAGAGGACGGCTTTCACGCCGTGCCCGTCTCGGCGGCGGGGCGGTCGGCATTGGGCAGGGTGCGGATGCCGCCGATGAACAGCGCGGTCGCGAAACTGGCGGCGGCGACGGGATCGCGCTTCTCGCGCTGGACCATGCGCTCGCCGACCTCGAAGGCGACGCCGACGAGGGACGCCATCAGGTAATCGGCGTCGATGGGGGGAAACAGGCCGTCCTGGATCGCCTTCTCGATGTCCTCGCGCAGCTCCTCGAAGCCGGCGACGACCTCGGGCGTATCGACGCGGAAGCGGGTGGTGTCGGCGGTGTGGCGGATGGTGCGGACTGTCATGTGGTCCTCCGCCACGAACTCCATGAAGGTGCGGAAGGTCGAGGAGATGAACTCCTCCACCGTCTTGGCCTTGCGGCGCTCGTCGCGCAGGCGCGGGCGGATGGCCAGCGCCACGTCGTCCTGGATGGCCTGGAACACTTCCTCCTTGGATTTGAAGTAGTTGTAGAAGGTGCCCGAGGCCAGCGGGGTGGCGCGGATGATGTCGCGCACCGTGGTGGCGCCGAAGCCGAGCTCGGCAAACACCTTGCGCGCCGCCTCCAGGATGAGCTCCCGGTTCTGCACCTTGGTCTGCTCGCGCTTGCCCAGCGGCTCGGGGCGGGCGATCGGCTTGAGGAGTGACGAATCCATGACGGTCCCGATAAGTGACCGGCGGATTCTAACGATCCGTGACGCGTCGTCAATTTTTAACGGGCGCCCCCAAAAGGGCATACCATATGTAGTAGGCGTAAAATGGCGGACTACATCGTACTGTTTTCGAGTCGCCGGCTTCGAACCGGCATGGGCCGCGGTGGACAAAACCCACCCCGGGATTGGGGATCGGCAGGCCGTGCATCAAGAGGGCGTTTGACAGGCCGGCCGGTGCCGCTTCAGCTACGGCCATGTCCGGATCGGCGAAAGACATCCATCGGCGGTTCAGCACCGCCAGCCTGGGCGGCACCGCCTTCTTCGAGGCGCTCGGCGCGCGGGTGACCGAGATCGCGCCGGGCCGCAGCATGGTGCGCCTTCCCTATGCGCCGCACATCGTGGGCAATCCCGACACCGGCGTGGTGCATGGCGGGGTGATCACCGGCCTGCTCGACCAGGCCTGCGGCATCGCGGTCGGCACCGCGCTGGCGGCGGCGCGCCGGGACGGCGAGCCGCTGCAGGGCATCGCGACGCTGGACCTGCGGATCGACTATCTGAAGGCCGCCCGGCCCGGCGCCGATATCGTCGTGGTCGGCGAATGCGTGAAGATCACCCGCCAGATCGTGTTCGCGCGCGGCCGCGCCTTCCAGGACGATGCGGACGCGCCGATCGCGCTGGCCGCCGCCACCTTCATGGTGACGGAGCTGCAGCCCGCGGCCGCGAAAGGCTGAGTCCATGGACCTTCTGGCGCAAGCGGCGCGCGACCACGCCCCGCCCGACATCGACGCCCTGATCGCGCTTGTGCCCTATTGCGCCTGGCTGGGCCTGAAAGCGCGGGTCGCCGACGGCAGGATCGTGCTGGAAATGCCGTTCGACCCCAAGCTGGTCGGCAATCCGATCCTCCCCGCGATCCATGGCGGCGTGATCGGCTCGCTGCTGGAGACCGCGGCGATCGTTCAGACGGTTTGGGATACCAGGGCCCAGAGCCTGCCCAAGCCGGTCGATATCTCCATCGACTATCTGCGCAGCGCGCGCGCGGCGCCGAGCTTCGCCTCGGCGACGCTGGCGCGGCAGGGACGGCGCGTCGTCAACGTCCACGCGACGATGTGGCAGGACGATGCGGCGCGGCCGGTCGCCGGCCTGCGCGGGCATTTCCTGCTCGCCTGAGACGCCGCGAGACGCCGCCGTCAAGCCGCCGTCAATTCCACTTGCCGCCGATGTCGAGGCTGAGCCTGCCGGCGCCCAAGAGCGCGACCGAAAGGCCGCCGAGCAGGAAGAACGTCTCCAGCTCCAGCGCGTAACCACCATAGTCGTTGAGCGCGAAAAGGCTCGCCGTGCCCGCCAGCACGATCGCGACGATCATGTTGAACACGATCAGCACGCCGCCGACGCGCGCGAACAAGCCCACGATCACGAGAACGGGACCCACGATCTCGCCCAGATAGACGCCATAGGCGACGAGGTCGGGCAGATGGTGGGACACCACCAGCGACTTGATGTCGGCGATGCCGGTCAGAAGCTTGTGGATGCCGTGAAACAGCAACAGGCCGCCGACGCCCAGACGCACGACGAGTTTTCCGATGTCTTCCTGCATGACGTCCCCCCCTTGTGTTGTGGCGGAACTATATCCCTTCGTGCTGCAAAACTGGAATGTCTGCCGAATAATGCGGCAGCTCTGCCTCGATTTGCATGGGCAGCATCGGGTGGCGCCGGATCTTGGGCCGCGGGCTGCGGAAATTGCGGATACCGACGGTTAACGGCTTGCGCTTTCGCGCTGTGGTTGCTGCGGCGCGCGGGACACTGTGCGGAGAAAAACTGCGCGAGACCGGCAGCGCCGCGGGTCTCGCCGCGAGCGGCGCGGGCGCGGCAAGCGCGACCGGCGTCTCGGCCGGAGGCGCCAGGCCTTCGGTCCGGCGATGGCCGCGCCAGATCGACAGCAGGCTGGTCCGACAGCCCTCAAGCGCCATCACGGCGAAAAAAACCGCGCCGGTGACGATCACAATCGCCAGAAAGGGCGGCTGGCGAGAGATGACCGCCACCACCAAATGCCAAACATCCAACCACCCGGCCTTCTGCATGCCGACCGCCCCAAGAACCCACGACCCCGCGCTTATTGTGCATGAAATGCGGCGCGCCGCCATGCGGGCGCGACGCCGGGACCGATGAAGATTCTTCGACATGGTTGATGCACAAGACGTAGGCAGGACCGGCCGACTGCGAACCGCTCAAGCGTCGGCGCCGACCGCGTCGGCGAGCCGCGCGAAGCCGTCGCGGTCGAGACAGGCGAGCAGTTCGCGCTTGATCCGCGCGACCAGGCCGGGGCCGTCGAGGGCGAGCGCGGTGTAGAGCTGAACCAGGCTCGCCCCGGCACGGATCTTGGCATAGGCCTGCGCGCCGCTCGCGATGCCGCCGACGCCGACCAGGGTCAGGCCGACGCGCCGGCGCATCTGCTTGAGGATATGGGTCGAGGGCTCGAACAAGGGCGCGCCGGACAGGCCGCCCGTCTCCGCGGCGTGGACGCTCTTCAGCGCGGCGGGCCGCGCGATCGTGGTGTTCGAGACGATCAGGCCTTCGATCGGCACCTCCGCGAGCACCGCGGCGATGTCGTCCAGCGCGGGCAAATCCAGATCGGGCGCGATCTTGAGCAGGAGCGGCACGGACAGCGAGAGCCGCGCGCGCGCATCGCTCAAGACGGTCAGCAGGCGGACGAGTTCGTCCCTGTTCTGCAGGCCGCGCAGGCCGGGCGTGTTGGGCGAGGAGACGTTGACGGTCACATAATCGGCGAACGGCGCCAGACGCGCGAAGCCCGTGCCGTAATCGGCGATGCGGTCGGCGGAGTCCTTGTTGGCGCCGATATTGATGCCGAGGACGCCTTTCCTCCGGCGCGCGGCGAGGCGCGCGGCGGCCGCGTCCATGCCGCCATTGTTGAACCCCATGCGGTTGATCACCGCGCGATCCTCGGCCAGGCGGAACAGGCGCGGGCGCGGATTGCCGGCCTGCGGCCTGGGCGTGACGGTGCCGCATTCGACGAAGCCGAAGCCGAATTTGCGCATCGCATCGGGGACCTCGGCATCCTTGTCGAAGCCGGCGGCCAGGCCGAGCGGATTGGAGAAGCGCAGGCCGAGCGCGGCGACGGCGAGCCGCGGATCGTCGGCCGGCGGATCGGGCAGCAGGCCGGACAGATTTTTTGCCAGCCAAAGCGTGGCGCGATGCGCGGTCTCCGGCGGAAAAAGCCGTAAGAGCTGAGCCGCCACGTCCGCCGTCATCGCCTTTTCCCCTGGACCGAACCCGAGCGAGAGTGGTAATTCCTACCATTAACTTATTTATAGGAACAATTGCCCGGGCTGCGGGACGTACTTCTTACGGATACGCCGAATGCTAACCCATTCTCAAATCTGGCATGCGATCGACGGGCTGGCCGCACGCCACGATCTTTCGGCATCCGGCCTCGCCCGGCTCGCCGGGCTCGATCCCACCACCTTCAACAAGAGCAAGCGCGGCGGCGACAACGGCAAGCTGCGCTGGCCCTCGACCGAAAGCATCTCGAAAATCCTGGCCGCCACCGGCGCGACGCTGGACGAGTTCGTGGCGCTGGTCGAGACGCCCAAGCGGTTGCAGAGCCGCCGCGTGCCGCTGATCGGGTTGGCGCAGGCCGGGTCGAGCGGCTTCTTCGACGATGCCGGATTTCCCGTCGGCGCCGGATGGGACGAAATCCCCTTTCCCGAAGTCGGCGACGAGCACGCCTATGCGCTGGAGATCGCCGGCGATTCGATGCAGCCGGTGTACCGCGACGGCGACCGCATCATCCTGTCGCCCGAGGCGAATGTGCGGCGCGGCGACCGCGTGGTGGTGAAGACGGCGGCCGGCGAGGTGATGGCCAAGCAGCTGTCGCGGCACACCGCGCAGCGCATCGAACTCAAATCGCTCAATCCCGATTTCGAAATCCGCAGCTTCGCGCCGTCGGAGCTTTCCTTCATGCATCGGATCATCTGGGCGAGCCAGTAGCGGCGGCGCGTTCGGTTCTTCTTCCATGTCATGGCCCGCGACAGCGGGCCATCCAGGCATCGCATGCACCATGTCGAAAACCTATTTCGTCTACATCATGGCGAGCGCCCGAAACGGGACGCTCTATATCGGCATATCAGCGTGACGAACAATATCGGCCGTCGCGTCTGGGGGCATCGCGAAGGCATGATCGAAGGCTTTACCAAGAAGTACCGCGTGAAATTGCTGGTCTGGTTCGAGACCTTCGAGGATGTTCGTGCGGCGATCCGTCGGGAGACCCTGCTGAAGAAATGGAAGCGGCGCTGGAAGCTGGAACTGATCGAGAAGGTCAATCCGGAGTGGCGCGATCTTTACGAGACTCTGAACGCCTGAGCGCCTTCGCCTGGATGGCCCGCTGTGGCGGGCCATGACATGTTTTTCAAGGATAACCCTGATACGCCCGCACCTTCGCGTCGAAGGCGGCGCGGTCGGCTTTGGCGAGCAGGCCGGCAAGCTCGGCGGCGCGGGCGCGGGCCAGGACCTCATAGGCGGTGGCCGGCTTTTCCCGCGCGATGCGCGCGAAGGCGTCGTCGATCTCGTGGCGGAAGCGATCGGCATTGTAACCCGACAGCGACAGCGCATATTGATAGCGGACCGAGAGATTGTCCGGCGCGGCGCGGAACGCGGCCGCGAAGGCGGCAAGGCCCTTGTCGATGGTCGCGCCGTAGATCCAGCTGGCGAGATAGCTGCCGACGGTGCGCACGATCTCCACATTCCAGCTGCCCAGCGCGCCCAGCGCCCAGGCATCTTTCGGCTCCAGCGCCAGGGCCTGGTCGAGCTCGGCCTTGGCCAGGCCCGGATAATTGTGCGCCCGCGCCCAGACCGGCCCGACCACGCGCGCCTCATAGCCCATGGCGACCGCGAGATAGACATGCGCGTCGCACAGGCCCGGATCGATCGCGGCGGCCTTGCGCGCCAGGTCCTCGGCGCGGCGCAGGCAATTGAAGCAGGGCGCCGGCCGCGTCGTCGCGTCGGCCAGCGCCGCGCGCGCCGCGACCAGATAGCCCGGCGCCGTGGCCGCGGCGATGCCG
>DASWOE010000002.1:0-13476 GCA_036398875.1 Rhizomicrobium sp. | reverse complement strand
GTAGAGCAGCCGGTCGCCATAGCCCTTGGCGAGATCCTCGGCCTCGATCACCACGCTGCCCAGGCGCTCGGCGACCGGGATGATGATCTGGTTGGTGACGCTGCGCTGTTCGTTGCTCTTGGCCACCAGCTCTTCATAGGCGTTGATGCGCGCCTTGGACTTGGCCTGGCGCGCCTTCGGCGATTTCTGGATCCATTCGCGCTCGGCGGCGATGGCGCGCTCCTGCGCCGCCTCCTCGGCGCCTTCCTGGCGCAGGCGCTTTTCCTGCACCACCAGGAAGGAGGAGTAGTTGCCTTCGTGCGGGATGCCCTTGCCGCGGTCGAGCTCGAGGATCCAGCCGGTGACGTTGTCGAGGAAATAGCGGTCATGGGTGACGAGGATGATGCAGCCGCGATAGTCGCGCAGCGTCTTCTCCAGCCATTCGACGGATTCGGCGTCGAGATGGTTGGTCGGCTCGTCGAGCAGGAGGATGTCGGGCGCGTCGAGCAGGAGCTTGCACAAAGCGACGCGGCGGCGCTCGCCGCCCGACAGCGTGGCGACGTCGGCGTCGGGATCGGGACAGCGCAGCGCGTCCATCGCCTGATCGACCTGGGAATCGAGGTCCCACAACCCTTGCGCCTCGATCTCGTCCTGGAGCCTGGCCATCTCGTCGGCGGTCTCGTCGGAATAGTTGGAGGCGAGCTCGTTGTAGCGGTCGAGCAGCGCCTTTTTGGGCCCGACGCCTTCCATGACGTTGTCGCGGACGTTCTTGGCGGGATCGAGCTGCGGCTCCTGCGGCAGGTAGCCCATGCGCACGCCCTTGGCGGCCCAGGCCTCGCCGGTGAAATCCGGATCGAGGCCGGCCATGATCTTCATCAGGGTCGATTTGCCGGCGCCGTTGACGCCGACGATGCCGATCTTGGCGCCGGGGTAGAAGGAGAGCCAGATGTCCTTGAGGACCTGCTTGCCGCCGGGATAGGTCTTGGACAGACCTTTCATCACATAGACGAATTCGGGGCCGGCCATGGGAGGAATCCTCGAAAGGCGAAGTCTGGGATGCGCGCTTTTAAAGAAGCGGGGCGGCGCAGGCAACGCCTGCGCAAGGCGCCCAGGCCCGGCGCGTCAGAACTTGATCCGCGCCCGGCTCAGCAGCGACACCGCATTGTTGCCGTCGCGGCCGGCATAGTTCATCTGGAACGCCGCATTGGTCTGCAGCGCCAGCGACCCGTCGAGGAAGGTCGTGACATAGCCGATCTCGACATCGGTTTCGCGCGACGGGCCGATGCCCTGGAGCAGGGCGCTGCGGGCGATGAGCGAGGGCGTGACGGTGGCGCCGGGCATGGTGACGAAGGCGCCGTCGGCGCCGAGCGCCGGACGCGACACCGCGACGCCCAGGGAATCGTCGCCGAACAGGCCGTTCTTGGCGACCGCGATGCCATAGGCGCGGGTGTGCAGGCCGTCGCCCGAAAAGGCGAGCGGGTTGAGCCCGGATTTCAAATCGACCTGGGTGATGGCCTCGCCATAGGACGCCGTCGTGCTCCAGCCATTGCCGAAGCGCACCCGCGCCGAGACGCCGAGCGCGGTGGTGGCGGCATTGGCGCCCGGCACCGCATTGCCGAGAATGCCGTCGCGCTCGCCGGTCTGCGAGCCCAGCACGCCGAAGCTCGCCCAGTCGGTCGGCTGCCAGGAAATTCCGGCCAGCAGCGCATCGGCGGTGCGCGTGGCATAAGGCGCCGGCTGGCCGCCCAGGCGCGCCAGCGCGGTATAGGCATCCGCCGCCGATCCCGATTCGCCGCGCGCGATGTCCGCCGTCGCGACGCTGAATTTCAGCCCGTCGCCGAGGCCGAGCGAGACGCCGAGATACTGCCCGCCGCCGGCCAGCGCCGCATAGGGCGATCCGGCCGACGCGGAAGACAGGAACAGGCCGTCAAAGGCATGGCTGCTGGACAGATCGACCGGCGCGATGCGGCCGGCCAGATCGACCTTGTAGCCGAGCTCAAGATCCAGGCCGGTGATCAAAGAGACGCTGGGCGTGGTGTCGGCGACCGACAGCCGCGCATCGACGAAATCGCCGCCGAATTCCGCGGCGCGGGACACCGAACCGAGCGGCGCGAAGGCCATCGTCGCGGGCGCGGCGGCATGGCCGGCGCCTGCGAACGCAAGCGCTCCCGCGACGGCGCAAAATGCGCGGCGGAACAGACCCGTCATGACACCTTCAATCCCACTCTGACCCTTCGGTCCCATCGACATTAGCAGCCCGGGGGTGGACTTGCCAGAAATACCCCGGAAAACCCTCACATTTTCCGACCTTTCGGCCGGCCTTGTTGCACCTTGGTTACGCCATTGCGAATGACAACCGTGTAATAAAGTTACAAATTGTCGCTTTCTTCGGACCGGTAATTGTTCCCGACATTTCGCATCGGGGGCCTCGCCTGGCCTGCAGCCACCCTTTATGGGAGATGGCATGGATCCGACCCCGATCAAGGCAGCCATCCTGCCCGTGACGCCGTATCAGCAGAATTGTTCCGTGGTGTGGTGCACGCGCACCAGGCGGGCGGCAGCCATCGATCCGGGCGGCGAGCTGGACCGCATCCGCGCGGTGATCGCCAAGGAGGGGCTGACGCTCGAAAAGGTGCTCCTGACCCATGGCCATCTCGACCATGCCAGCGGCGCGGCCAGGCTGGCGCGGGACGCCGGCGTGCCGGTCGAGGGGCCGCACCGGGACGACGCCTTCCTGCTCGACGAGCTGGGGCGCAATGCGGTGCGGCCGGGCTTCGCCGAGGCGGAGAACTGCACGCCGACGCGCTGGCTGGAGGATGGCGACACGGTGACGGTGGGCGAGGCGGTGTTGGGCGTGCGCCATTGTCCGGGGCACACGCCGGGCCACGTGGTCTTCTTCCATACCGGCGCGCGCGTGGCGTTCGTCGGCGACGTGCTGTTCGCCGGCTCGATCGGGCGGACCGATTTTCCGCGCGGCAATTACCAGCAGCTCATCGACTCGATCACCGGGCGGCTGTGGCCGCTGGGCGACGACATGCATTTCGTGCCCGGCCACGGCCCGATGTCGACCTTCGGGCGCGAGCGCCAGACCAACGGCTATGTCGCCGACGAGGCGCTGGCGATGGCGCGGACATAAAGGAATCGTCGCGCGGAGGCGCGAAGAACGCGGAAAGCCATTTTCCGCGCGCCGAGCCGGTCCTGCGCGAGCCTCTTCACCGCGACGCTGGCGGCGCCCGCGGCGATTGCCGATCGCGATGCGCGGCTGGCGAGAGCGTTGCGCTGACGCTACGACAGCCGCGAACGCGCCTTGAAACGACTCGACTTCGTCTGCCCCGCCTGATTTTTTGTCGGCCGCAAAGCCATCCAGAACAATCGGGAGCACGCCATGACGGCCATCAACCAGGTCACCGACTTTTCCACGGACGGCGAGATCGGGATCGTCACGCTGAATTCCCCGCCGGTGAACGCGCTGTCGGCGGCGGTGCGCGACGGACTGCAGGGCGGCTTCGCGGCGGCGATCGCCGATCCGCAGGTGAAAGCCATCGTGCTGATCTGCGAGGGCAGGACCTTCATCGCCGGCCCCGACATCTCCGAATTCGGCGGCGCCATGAAGGGCGCCTCGCTCTACGCGGTGCAGGACATGATGGAGTCCTCGCCCAAGCCGGTGATCGCGGCGATCCACGGCACCGCGCTGGGCGGGGGGCTGGAGGTGGCGCTGTGCGCGCATTACCGCGTCGCGGTGCCGTCGGCGCGCTGCGGCCTGCCGGAGGTGAATCTCGGCCTGCTGCCCGGCGCGGGAGGCACGCAGCGGCTGCCGCGCATCGTGGGACCCGAGAAGGCGCTGGAGATGATGACCACCGGCCAGCACGTGCCGGCGGCGGAATGCCTCGCCATGGGCCTGGTCGATGCGCTGGCCGAGGACGGCAGACTGAAGGACGGCGCCGTCGCCTTCGCGCGCAAGGTGCTGGCGCAGAACAAGCCGCTGGTGAAGGTGCGCGACGACAACGCGAAGGTGGAGGCGGCCAGGGGCCATCCCGAGATCTTCGCGAATTTCCGCAAGGCCCATGCGCGCAAGTTCCGCGGCTTCCAGGCGCCGGAGGCGAACATCCAGTGCATCGAGGCGGCGGTGAACCTGCCCTTCGAAGACGGGTTGAAGGTCGAGCGCAAGCTGTTCGTGGAACTGATGGGCGGAGCGCAATCGGCGGCGCAGCGCTATTATTTCTTCGCCGAGCGCCAGGCCAACAAGATCCCCGACGTGCCCGACGACACCGCGCCGATCCCGCTCAAGAAGGTCGGCATCATCGGCGCCGGCACGATGGGCGGCGGCATCGCGATGAACTTCGCCAATGCCGGCATTCCCGTCACCCTCGTCGAGGTGAAGGCCGAGGCGCTGGAGCGCGGGCTGAAGGTCGTGCGCGGCAATTACGAGCGCAGCGCCAAGTCCGGCCGCTTCCCGCTTGCCGAGGTCGATGCGCGGATGGGCCGGATCGCCGGCTCGCTCGACCTGGGCGCGCTGGCCGACGCCGATCTGGTGATCGAGGCGGTGTTCGAGCGCATGGACATCAAGAAGGAGGTGTTCGCCAGGCTGGACGGCATCGTCAAGCAAGGCGCGATCCTGGCCACCAACACGTCCTATCTCGACGTCGATGAGATCGCGAGCGTCACCAAGCGGCCGCAATTCGTCATCGGCCTGCACTTCTTCTCGCCGGCCAATGTGATGAAGCTGCTGGAGATCGTGCGCGGCGCCAGGACGAGCAAAGAGGTGATCGCGACGTCGATGAAGCTGGCCAAGACGATCGGCAAGATCGCGGTGCTGGTCGGCGTCGGCCCGGGCTTCGTCGGCAACCGCATGCTGGCGCAGCGCGGCCGCGAGGCGCAGAAGATGGTGCTGGAAGGCGCGATGCCGTGGGACATCGACCGCGTGCTCTACGATTTCGGCTTTCCCATGGGCCCGTTCGCGATGAGCGACCTCGCCGGCCTCGACATCGGCTGGGTGAAGGAGACTTCGAAGGGCGAGACGATCCGCGACGTCTTGTGCGAGGCGGACCGCCGCGGCCAGAAGACCGGCGCGGGCTATTACGACTATGACGAGAACCGCAACGCCAGGCCGAGCCCGGTGACGGAGAAGATCATCCGGGACTTCGTGGCGAAGTCGGGCAAGAACCCGCGCACCATTCCCGACGACGAGATCCTGGAGCGCACGCTCTATCCGATGATCAACGAGGGCGCGAAGATCCTGGAAGAGGGCAAGGCGATCCGGCCGAGCGACATCGATGTGGTGTGGGTGAACGGCTATGGCTGGCCGGTCTATCGCGGCGGCCCGATGCACTATGCGGACCAGATCGGGCTCGGCACGGTGCTGGCCAAGATGAAGGCGTTCCAGGCGACGATGGGCGAGGCGTTCAAGCCGTCGGCGCTGCTCGAAAGGCTGGCGAGCGAGGGGAAGACCTTCGCCGATCTGCGTTAAAGCGCTGCGCGTCCGCTTCCCCTCGCCCGAAAACGGGAGAGATCTTGCGCTTCAATACGCCTGCGTGCCGACAAACCCGATATGCGTCGCGCCGGCCTGCGCGGCGTCGGCCAGGACGCGTGCCACCGCGTCGTAATGCGCCAGGCGGTTCGCGATGACGTGGATGTCCGGCTGCGGGTCCTCGCGCGCCGCGGCGGCGAGATCGGCGTCGAGCGCGGCGCGATCGACGCGGACGCCGTTCCACAGCGCGGCGCCGTCGAAATCGACCTCCAGCGCGACGACCGGCGGCGGGGCGTGCGGCGGCGATTTGCGCGGCAGGTCGATCTTCACGGCATCGGTCTGCAGCGGCAGGGTGATGATCAGCAGCGTGAGCAGCACCAGCATCACGTCGATCAAGGGCGTGGTGTTCATCTCGGCGATGGCTTCGCCGTCGGCGGCGTTCGTGGTGACGGCCATGACGTCCTCCCCTCAAGGCAGGGAAGGCTGAGCGCCGAATGCGGCGGAATGGCGCTTCGAATTTGACGAATGCATGGCCGGGCTGCGAAGTGCCGGCAACGGCCGCCTAGGGCAGGTTAAAGGCGACGATCATCGCCAGTCCGTGCGATGCCATGGGCGCCCCTTGCACGATCGCGGGCAACACGTGCAACTGCGTTGTGATGCAGGCCATTGCGGCATTATCCAGTTCGGGAAACCCGCTTGACCGCGTCGGATCACTGCGTCGTTGAATCTTTTCAATACCATCGCGCGCAGCAAGATGGTTTCGCGAATCCGACCGGCTACGCCTTGCTCGACATCGTCGTTCGGTGGCCTTCCGGTCGCCTTCCAATCCGCGCGCAGAACCGCGAGTGCCGCCGTCAGGCATTCGCGCAACGCGCGAAAGACCGCGCCATTGGCGACCAGCTGCGCGCGGCCCGCACGAAACTGCTCTGTGGTCCGCAAGGTCCAGGGAAAAGGCTCCGGCGATAGCACCATGGGACAACTCGCGGGTTCGCCCACCCGCAGCGTCGCGGCGGGCACGCTCCGGGCGCCGAAAAGAACGGATGAAGCCAGCGCCGCGGCGGCGATCCCGATCCTGCCTTCGATCATCGCCGCGCCTTTTGACAACCCTCGCGGGCAGTATAGCTTTGCCGCCCCCGGGAAGCAGCCATGCCTTTCGCGAAAGTCGGCGACATCGACGTCGATTACAAGCGCGGCGGCGCGGGGCCGCCGCTGCTGTTCATCTCGGGATCGGCCGGCGATCTTCGGATGAAGCCCAACCAGATGGACGGGCCGTTTCCCCGCGCCTTCGACGTCCTGTCCTACGACCAGCGCGGCCTGGGACAGACGGACAAGCCGGACGCGCCCTATTCGATGGCGCAATATGGCGACGACGCGGCGGGGCGCGCGCGCCACATGCTGCCGATCGGCGACACGCGGCGCGACGCGGCGTGGCAGGCGGCCCATCGCGAACTCGCCGAACAGCTCATCGCCGTCGCGGCAGACGATCCGTATGCGGACGAAGCCGAACGCGCCCTCGGCTATCGCCGCCAGCTGGAGGCCCGGGCCGGGCACGACGCCCATGACCGGCTGGCGCGGATCCGCTGTCCGACGATGATCGCCGCCGGGCGCCATGACGGCATCGCGCCGCCGGCGACGCAGGAGAAGATGGCGGAATTCCTGAAGGGGTAGACGGGCTGCGGTCCATCCATTACTGCACCCGTCAGGACCGCCCTTGTGGCGGCCTTCCGTGATCGCCTTGCACCCGCGCGTTCATGGGCCGCCGGGACAAGCCCGGCGACGACGTTTTGTGTGGATTCGAAGCGAGCCATGTTCCACCTCTTTCCCATCGCCTTGGCGACGCTGTTCGTCGCGATCGGCCCGATCGAGGTGGCCTCGATGTTCCTGGCGCTGACCGCCGGCATGGACAAGGCGAAGCGGCGCAACACCGCGATCGTCTCGGCGCTGGTATCGACCGGCGTGCTGGTGGCGTTCGCCCTGGGCGGCATCCAGCTTCTGGGCCTGATCGGGGTCGGCCTGCCGGCCTTCCGCACCGCGGGCGGCGTGCTGCTGCTGATGGTGGCGGCCGACCTGCTGCTGGCGCAGCATTCGGCGATCTCCTCCATCACGCCGACCGAGGCGAACGAGGCGCAGAGCCACGAGACCGACGTGGCGGTGTTCCCGCTCGCCATTCCCCTGACCGCGGGGCCGGGCAGCATGACGGCGGTGGTGCTGCTGATGGGCAAGGCGCATGGGCCGTTCGACACGGCGGCGGTGCTGGCGGCGCTGGGCCTGATCGTGCTCACGACCTTCGGTGCGATGCTGGCGTCGGACCGGCTGATGCGGCTCTTGCGCAAGACCGGCGCCAATGTGATCGCGCGCGTCTCGGGCGTGCTGCTGGCGGCGCTGGCGATGCAGTTCATCTTCGACGGCTTAAGCGCCAGCGGGCTGTTCCGCTGAGGCGTTTGACTCGACGGGAGCACCTCGCAACGATGCGGGACATATCCATTCGGGACGGAACCATGTCGGCATCGGGCGAAGAGCCGGAACTCATCTCCATCGGGGCGCGGCTCCGGGAGATCGTCGCCGCGCAGCCGCGCGCGCCGGCGGTCACCGCGCAGGAGGTGACGCTGAGCTGGGCGGAGCTGGACGGGCGCAGCAACAGGATGGCGCGCGGCCTTCTGGCCGGGGGCGTGACGCATGGCGATTTCGTCACCATCGCGCTGCCCAACGGTCTGGCTTTCGTCGAGGCCTGCTATGCCTGCTGGAAGATCGGCGCGGTACCGCAGCCGGTGTCGTCGCGCCTGCCGGCCAATGAACTGGCGGCGATCGTCGAACTGGCGAAATCGCCGGTCGTGGTGAGCGACGTGGCGATGGCCGCGCCGGCGCCGGTGGTGTCGAGCGCGGCGCTTCTCGGCGCGGGCACCGACGCGAGCGCGCTGCCCGATGCGGTCTCGCCGTCGTGGAAGGCGCCGACCAGCGGCGGCTCGACCGGGCGGCCCAAGCTGATCGTCTCGGGCACGCCCGGCCTGACGCCCAAGGGCGGCGGTCCGACGAATTTCTGGCTTCACAGGCCCGACACGGTCGCGCTGATGCCCGGGCCGCTCTATCACAACGGGCCGTTCAGCAATGTGTTCAACGCGCTGAACGCGGGCGGGCACGTCATCGTGATGGCGAAGTTCGACGCCGAGGCGACGCTGCGCGAGGTCGAGCGCCATCGCGCCAACTGGATCTATCTGGTTCCCACGATGATGAGCCGC
This sequence comes from Rhizomicrobium sp., assembly GCA_036398875.1. Lineage (GTDB taxonomy): Bacteria > Pseudomonadota > Alphaproteobacteria > Micropepsales > Micropepsaceae > Rhizomicrobium. Next base: position 4,794 of record DASWOE010000002.1, on the reverse strand, counting down.
ATCTGGCGGCTGCCCAACCGCGCGGATTACGACGCATCGTCGCTCAAGACGGTGTGGCACCTCGCGGCGCCCTGCCCGCCGCAGCTCAAGCAGCATTGGATCGACTGGCTCGGCGCCGACGCGATCTGGGAACTGTATGGCGGCACCGAGGCGCAGGCAGCGACGACGATCTCGGGGCGCGAATGGCTCAGCCATCGCGGCTCGGTCGGGCGGGTGCTGCCGGGCGGCGAGATGAAGGCGTTCGACGCGCAGGGCCGGCCGCTGCCGCCGGGCGAGACCGGCGAGATCTTCATGCGGCGCGCGGCGCACATGCCGCCGACCTATCGCTATATCGGGGCGGAGGCGCGCGCGCTGGCCGACGGCTGGGAGTCGATCGGCGACATCGGCCGCTTCGACGAAGAGGGCTATCTCTATCTCGCCGACCGGCGCACCGACATGATCCTGGTCGGCGGCGCCAACGTCTATCCGGCGGAGGTCGAGGCGGCGCTCGACGAGCATCCGCTGGTGGCGTCGAGCGCGGTGATCGGGCTGCCGCATGAGGAACTGGGCAACCAGGTGCACGCGATCGTGCAGCCGCGCCCGGGACTCGACGTCGAAGACCTGAAGCGGCATCTGGCCGAGCGGCTGGTGATCTACAAGCAGCCGCGCACCTTCGAGCTGGTCGAGGAGAATGTCCGCGACGATGCCGGCAAGGTGCGGCGGAGCGCGCTCCGGGACGAGCGGGTGAAAAGGTGAGAGCGATCTATTCCGCCGCGACCGCGTGCGCGAATTGCGTGGCGGTGGCGTCTTTCGCGCGGCGATACCGGACAGGCGGCGCGATGATCAGACGCGTCCGCGCGGCGTCGAGCGGTTCGGCGAACAGCGCCTCATAGTCCTCGGCATGCAGCCAGGATGCGGCGCGGCCATGGGCATAGCCCTCCCGCACGGCGCCGCGGATGGCGCGGCCGTTCGGCTCGCCCAAGCTCTTGAGCGCGCCGATCAGGGCGATGAAGCCCCAGCCGAAGCCGCCGGTCTGCGCATAGGTGAAGGCGACGAGGCAAAGCTCGCCCAGCGGGTCGTCGGCCTGATAACCGGTGAGCACATGCCAGATGTCGTGGATGTCGCGCTCGCGCCGGCCGAACCAGGCGTAAGGGTGGGCGACGTCGCTCGAGCCCCGGCCATGCGCCTCCTCGCCCACATCCTTCAGGCCCGCGGCGGAATAGCCGGTCCGCTCCAGGAAGGCGCGGTAGGCGGCGCCGACGGTTCCCGGCGCGAACCGGGCAAGGAACGCCCTGTCCATCAGCCGGGTGACGAGCTCGACCCGGTCATAGGCGATGCGGCCGCCCTCCACCGTCTGCAGCAGCCGGTGATAGTTCTTCGCCACCACGTCGGCGTTGAGCGCCCGCATGATGAGAAAGACCTGGACGGTGTCGTTGGGGTCGGCGATCAGCCGGCGCATGGCGCCGAAGGCGGCCTTCCAGTCGCGGCGGCGTTTCATGTCGATCGGGGTGCCGGCCATGGATCGAACTCCAAATCTGACAATCTTGATTGTCAGATAGTCGGAATGCAGGGTGGAGTCAAGATGGCCGTGACGGAAAAGGAAAAGCGCCGCTATGGCGGCGCCAGCTTCGAGGACCGCCAGGCAGAGCGGCGCGAGCGCCTGATCCTGGCCGCGGTCGCGGTGTTCGAGCGTTTCGGCCGCGACGGCGCGACGGTGGCGGCGATCTGTGCCGAGGCCGGGCTGACGGCGCGGTATTTTTACGAGTCCTTTCCCAGCCGCGACGCCTTGTTCCTGGAAGCCTATGGCGTGGTGCAGCGCGAATTGCTGGCGCAGATCGCGCGCCATGTCACGACGACCGCCGATCCGGCCGAGGCCGCGCTGCACGCCTTCTTCGCCGCGCTGGCCGCGCATCCCGGCCCGGCGCGGGTGTTCCTGCTCGATCCGCAGGGGCGCGAGCCGCAGATGCAGGAGGCCGGGCGCGACACGGCGGGCCGGCTGCTGGCGCTGTTCGCGCCGGGCGTATCCGACCCGCTGGCGCAGGCCGGCGTGCTGGGCGCGATCGTCGATGTCGCCCGGCGCTGGATCAGCGGCGGCTTCGCCGAGCCGGTGGCGCAGGCGACGGCGACGGCGCTGCGGTTTGCGCGGGCGGCCGCTGGGAACTGACGCGGCGGCGTGGCAGTTTCCGGTTCATGGCAGGCCTTTCCACCTATCGCGCCAAGCGCGACTTCGCCAAGACGCGCGAGCCGCGCGGCAAGCTCGCCAAGGGCGCGGGCAAGCATCGCTTCGTCATCCAGCGCCATGCCGCGACGCGGCTGCATTACGACCTGCGGCTGGAGCTGGACGGGGTCTACAAATCCTGGGCGGTGACCAAGACGCCGTCGCTCGATCCGGCGGTGAAGCGGCTGGCGGTCGAGGTGGAGGACCATCCGATCGACTACGGAACCTTCGAAGGCACGATCCCGCAAGGCCAGTATGGCGGCGGCACGGTGCAGCTGTGGGATCGCGGCAGCTGGCGACCGCAGGGCGACGATCCGCAAGGCGAACTGGCCGGCGGACATCTGAAATTTGTGCTCGACGGCGCGCGCATGAAGGGCAAATGGGCGCTGATCCGCCTGCGCGACCGCGAGGCGCGGCCGGGCGCGCGGGTGCGCCACAGCTGGCTTCTCATCAAGGAGATCGACGACGCGGCGCGGCGCGGCAGCGCCGGCGACGCGCTCGCCAAGGAGGTGACATCCGTCAAGACCGGACGCACGCTGGACGAGATCGCGGCGAAATCGACCAAGGTGTGGAACTCCAACCGTTCCGCGGCGGACAATGTGAAAGCCTTGAAACGCCCCGCGCCCAAGACGACGAAAATCGCCAAGAGGCCCCGGGCGTGACGGCGATGCCGGATTTCGTGGCGCCCGCGCTCGCCAGGCTGGTGGCGGCGCCGCCGACCGGCGCGGGCTGGGTGCATGAGGTCAAGTTCGACGGCTATCGCCTGCAGATGCGGGTCGGAAAGGGCCGCGCCGTGCTGCGCACGCGCACGGGGCTCGACTGGACCGCGCGATTTCCCGAGATCGCGGCCGACGGCGCGCGCCTGCCCGACTGTCTGATCGACGGCGAGATCTGCGCCTTGAATGGCGAAGGCGCGGCGGATTTCGGCGCGCTGCAGCTGGCGCTGTCGCAGCACGAGACCGCCGCGCTGGTGTTCTTCGTGTTCGACGCCCTGTTCGCGGCCGGCCGCGATTTGCGCCAGCGGCCGCTGTCGGCGCGCAAGGACGCGCTCAAGGCGCTGTTGAAGCCCATGGCGCGCAGCAAGCGCATGCGCTTCGTGCCGCATTTCGCCAGCGAGGGCCACGCGATGCTGGAGGCGGCGTGCAAGATGGACATGGAGGGGATCGTCTCCAAGCGGCTGGATGCGCCTTACGAGTCCGGCCGCGGCGGCGCCTGGACCAAATCCAAATGCCGCGGCGGCCAGGAAGTGGTGATCGGCGGCTGGCGCGGCGACGCGCATACGCTGCGCTCGCTGCTGGTCGGCGCGCATCGGGACGGCAAGTTCGCCTATATGGGCCGTGTCGGCACCGGCTATACCGCCGCCGTCGCCGGCGACCTTTTGAAAAAGTTGAAGCCGCTGGAGCGCGCCACGCCGGCCTTTGCCGCGGCGCCGCGCGGCGCCGACCTGCACTGGGTCGCGCCCAGGCTGGTCGCGGAGATCGCGTTCGAGAACATCACCGCCGACGGCCTGTTCCGCCAGGCGGCGTTCAAGGGGCTGCGCGCCGACAAGCCGGCCGCCGACGTCGTGCCGGAAACGCCGGCGAAACCGCGCAAGACGACGGGGCGGGCCATGGCGGCGAAAGCGGCACGGCCGGCGGCGAAGGCGACGGCCGACACCATCGTGCTCGGCGTGACCATCAGCCATCCGGACAAGCCATTGTGGCCGGCCTCGAAGGGCGGACCGGCGGTGACCAAGCTCGATCTCGCGCGGTACATGGCGGCGGCGGCGGCGCGCCTGCTGCCGCATGTCGCGGCGCGGCCGATCTCCATCGTGCGCACGCCGGACGGGATCGAGGGCCAGGCGTTCTACCAGCGCCACGCGCTCAAGGGCACGCAGGTGCCGATGCTGGCGATCAAGGTCCGCGGCGAGGCGGAGCCCTTTCTCGGAATTGACAGCGAAGCGGCGCTGGTGGCGCTGGCGCAGCAGGGCGTGACGGAGATCCATCCCTGGGGCTGCAAGGCGGGCGATCCCGACACGCCCGAACGCATCATCTTCGATCTCGATCCGGCGCCCGACCTGGCGTTCGCGCGCGTGGTGGACGGGGCGCAGGAATTGCGGCGGCGCCTGACCGCGCTGGGCCTCGCGCCGTTCGTCAAGACGACGGGCGGCAAGGGGCTGCATGTCGTGATCGCGATCAAGGGCGCGGACTGGGACGCGGCCAAGGCCTTCGCCAAGGCGGTCGCGGTGCGGCTCGCGGCCGATCAGCCCGAGCGCTACACCACGACGCTGGCGAAGAAGGCGCGGACGGGAAAGATCTTCATCGACTATCTGCGCAACGACCGCACCGCGACGGGCGTGGCGCCGTGGAGCCCGCGGGCGCGCGCGGGCGCGCCGGTGGCGGTGCCGCTGGAATGGAGCCAGGTGAAGGCGGGCCTGGAGCCGGCGAAATTCACCATCCGCGCCGCGCCGGCCCTGTTGAAGAAAAAAGATCCCTGGGCCGGGCTCGCCAAGAGCGCCAAGGCGCTCGGCCCGGCGATGAAAAAACTGGGCGGCGGGTAGCGCTCCGCCTCAGATGCCGAAATTGGAGCGGTAGGCGTAGCCGTTCTGCTTCGCCAGC
>DASWOE010000001.1:0-2810 GCA_036398875.1 Rhizomicrobium sp. | reverse complement strand
GGCCGCGAGATCGCGGCCCGCATCGCCAATCTGCGCAAGGTCGATTTCACCACCGGCGGGCAGAATTTCATCCTCGTGATGTCGCCCGAGCCGATCGCGCGGGCGCCGCATTCCTTCCTCGCCACCGTGCGGGTCGATGATTCCGACGAAGAGCCGCTCTACCGCGCCGTCACGGACGCGTTCCCCAACATCTCGGCCATCCGCGTCAAGGACGCCATCGCGCAGGTCGATGGCTTGCTGCAGGAGTTGAGCGACGGGGTGCGGGCGGCGAGCCTTCTGACCATCCTGTCGGGACTGCTGGTGCTGGCCGGCGCCATCGCGGCGGGCAGCCGGGGCCGGCTCTACGACGCCACCGTGCTCAAGGTGCTGGGCGCCACGCGGGCCCGGATCGCCCTGGTCTACATCGTGGAGTATGGCGTGACGGGCGTGCTGACCGGCCTGCTGGCGCTCGGCGCCGGAACGCTCGCCGCCTATCTCATCTGTGCGAACGTGCTGGAGCTTGCGCTGGTCTTCGATGCCGGCGCCGCGATGCTGACGGTGGCCGGCGGCGGCGCGGCGACGCTGCTTCTGGGCCTGGCCGGCGCCTGGAGCGCGCTGGCGGCCAAGCCGGCTGCGCAATTGCGCGCGCCCTAGCCTCCCATTGTCGCGGCGATATCTAACGATTCGTTAGGAAAGCCAGGCATTTGCGCTCTTGTAACGATCGTCGCAAAACACGATATACTGGGGTGCGCCGGCCGATCCGGCGGCAGAAAAGGATTTGAGACATATGGCTGACTTCGACAACCGCGTGTTGCGTGGCCAGACGGGAACAGCCGGCCTGGTCGATACGGGCCTGCGCAGCTACATGCTGCGCGTCTACAATTACATGCTGGTGGGCCTGCTGCTGACCGGCGTCACCGCCTATCTGACGGCGGAGGTTCCGGAGATCCGCAGTCTGTTCTTCGCCTTCAACGAGCAGACCGGCCGCGCGGGCCTGACGGGCCTGGGCTGGGTGGCGCTGCTGGCGCCGATCGGCCTGGTGTTCTTCCTCTCCTTCCGCATCGCGACGATGAGCCTGGCCGCGGCGCAGACGACGTTCTGGCTGTACGCCGGCATCAACGGCATCGCGCTGGCGCCGATCGTGCTCGCCTATGCCGGCGCGGACGTGGCACAGGCGTTCTTCGTGACGGCGGCAACGTTCGGCGCGATGAGCCTCTACGGCTACACCACCCAGCGCGATCTCACCGGCTTCGGCTCGTTCCTGTTCATGGGCCTGATCGGCGTCGTGATCGCGTCGGTCGTGCAGATGTTCCTGCAATCGGCGGTGATGAGCTTCGTGATCTCGGTGGTCGGCGTGCTGGTGTTCACCGGGCTCACCGCCTACGATACGCAGTGGATCAAGAACGCCTATGCCGAGGCCGACGACGCCGCCACGGCCGGCAAGAAGGCGATCTACGGCGCGCTCAAGCTCTACCTCGACTTCATCAACCTGTTCCTGATGATCCTGAGGCTGATGGGCAACGGACGCCGCTAAGCCCGGCCGATCGCATGCAAGAAGCCCCGGTGGAAACGCCGGGGCTTTTTTGTGCCGCCTACGCGTCGCCCGCCAGTGCCTTGAGCAGCTTCTTGTCGAACACGCGCAGCACCTGCGCCAGATCGTGGCCGCGCTTGAGGATGTGGCCCGTCGCCGCGATCACCGCATACATGCCCTGGCGGTCGCGCAGCTTGGGCCGCTTCTCGACCCGGAACAGCGGCATCTCGCTGGTGCGGCGGAAGATGGAGAACACCGCGGCCTCGTCCCGGAAGTCGATGGCGTAGTCGCGCCATTCGCCGGCCGCGACCATGCGGCCATAGAGCGTGAGAATCCGATTGAGTTCGGTGCGGTCGAAGCGCACATGCGCCGTCGATGCACCCTGTCCGCCCGAATAACCCGTCCGCGTGGCCGGCGACGGCGCCACGCGGAGGAACGCTATGGGTTCTTCCGCCATTGGGCCAAGTGTGTGCCCGTCACGCGATTGTCGCAAGGGGGGTCAGCGCTTGAGCGCCAGCATCACCCCGTCGCCGATCGGGACCAGCGCCAGATCCACCCGCGGATCGTCATGGATCTTGGCGTTCAGGGCGCGAATTGCGCTCGTGTGCTCATCGACGGCATCGGGCTCCGCGACCCGGCCGAAGAACAGCGCATTGTCGATGGCGATGAGGCCGCCGGTGCGGACCAGCTTCAGCGCCCGCTCGTAATAGGCGTCATAGGCCGGCTTGTCGGCGTCGATGAAGACGAAGTCGAACGGGGCGTCGCCGGCCGCGATCATCTTGTCGAGCGCCTCGACCGCCGGTCCCAGCCGCAGGTCGATCTTGCCGTCGATGCCGGCCTCGCGCCAATAGCCGCGCGCCAGATCGGTGAACTCCTGGCTCACGTCCAGCGCCACGACCGTGCCGTCGGCCGGCAATGCAAGCGCCACGGCGAGCGCGCTGTAGCCGGTGAAGACGCCGATCTCGAGATAGCGCCTGGCGCCGGTCAGCTTCGCCAGGACCTGCAGGAAGGCGCCCTCCTCCGGCGCGATCTGCATGATCGCGGCGGGATGCTTCAGCGTCTCCTCGCGGCAGCGGATCTGCGCCGGCGTCTCGCGCGCCCCCGTCTCTCCCAGATAGGCGATCAATGCGTCGGTGGCGGTGATGAAGCTGCCCATGCGGTCGTCCCGTAAAGAAGTCGGCCGCCAGTTGAGGCAGCGGCGCGGCGCAAATCAAGCGCTCAGGCGTTGAGCTTGGCGATGTCCGCGGCCATCTGGCCGAACAGGCCGCCGACCGCGCCGGTCAGAAGCGTGACCGCCGTG